>JAZNYU010000228.1:0-13702 GCA_045594605.1 Eubacteriales bacterium | reverse complement strand
GAGAAAAAAACGAAATCGGTATCCTTTTTCCCGTTCGTATCTTGGTTCCTTCTGATATTCGGCATCGTAGCAGGCATTATCTTGGCGGGAACGGTTGCTGTTATGGCATTATTGGATGTGCCTTCTACCGCTTTATATACGGTTGCATTTGCAATTGTAGGGGTGGCTATTATCGTGATTTTAATAAAACTCGTAAGTGCAGTCCTCGCCTATCATACAAATGGCATTGCTGCAGAGAACGGAAAGATAACTGCATATAGCGGTAGCTTTAACAAAAAGATCACGGTGTTTATGGCTAAACACCTTGTTGCTGTAGAGAACGTAACCACTCCTCTTCGCAAGAAGCACGGAATTGCAAGCCTTGTAATGCATCTTAAAACCAATGAATCGTCCAATGAAGTAAAGGTTCATATCCAGAAGGATACGCTTTCGGATGACCTTGAAAAAATGTTGACATTATAACTTTTGCTTCACAAACGCCCTCGTTCCAAAATGGAACGGGGGCTATTTCTAACAATTTTCACATTTTATATCTTTTTGCAGATCCCTTTGACAAATCGCTTCTCAAAAATCCATACTTGAAAATAAGCAAAAGAAAACGGCATAACCGAATCCTCGGTTATGCCATGCCTCATTCTAAAAAAGCGGCTCTTGGGTACTGCTTTTCGCTCTGCTACCAAAGTAGTATATCACATTTTTATGAAGAAATCAATACTCTTGAAAGGCATAACGAAATTTCTTCCATTGGGTTTACAAATTGGTTTGATACAGATTACCGCAGTTAATGGATCAATACTATGGGTGTACTTTCCATTTGATCGGTTCTCCTGTGTTATTCGGTTAATACTTCGAGAACGATCTGCATCCTAACCAATCAACAAAAATGCCAAGGGACACCTACCTGTTTTATGGTAGGTGTCCCTTCGTGTCCGTCTTTTGTTTCATTCTTTCGGTGTGTAGGTCGGCACTGCGATCTGCAACGCTTCCAAAATCAAGTGCGTCCGCTCCTCTTTTGCAAGGGCAATGGCAAGGGCGGCAAGCCGCGTTTGCGCATTGGTGCGCGAGATGGCGGGGGCGTGCTCCACAAAGATGCGCGCATGCGCGGTAGGAAGCAATTCCTCGGTGTCGGCTCGCAGCTCCTCGGTCAGCTTTTCGCCCACACGTAGGCCGATTTCCTCGATCTTGATGTCCTTTTCGGGAGTCAGACCTGCTTCGCGGATCAGCGCGCAGGCAAGGTCATAAATGCATACGGGCTCTCCCATGTCCAAAACGAATACCTCGCCGCCTTGTGCCATAGCGGTTGCCTGCAAAACCAGGTGGCAAGCCTCGGCAATGCTCATAAAGTAGCGGGTAGCGCGCTTGTCGGTCACCGTTACGGGACCGCCCTCGGTGATCTGGCGGCGGAACAGAGGCATGACCGAGCCGTTGGAGTCGGCAACGTTGCCAAAACGAACCGTTGCAAATACGGTATCGCTATCGGCTCTCGAGCCTGCCATCATCTCACACATCCGCTTGGTCGCCCCCATCACACTCGTGGGGTTGACAGCTTTGTCGGTGGAGATGAGAATACATTTTTGCGCCCCACATTTTTCGGCGGCATCAAATACGTTCTTTGTGCCAAAGACGTTGTTTTTGATTGCCTCGGCAGGGTTGTTTTCCATCAAGGGCACGTGCTTGTGCGCCGCAGCGTGCAGAATGATCTCGGGGCGGTATTTTTGAAAGACCTCCTCTATCCGATCGGAATCGCGAATGGAAGCGATCACCACCGTAAGGGAGAGAGAAGTGCCGTATTTGCGCCGCAACTCCTGCTCAATGTCATAGGCGTTGTTCTCGTAAATGTCAAGGATGATCAGCGCCTCGGGACGGCACATGGCGATCCTTCGGCAAAGTTCCTGACCGATCGAGCCGCCCCCGCCCGTAACGAGCACACGGCGACCGCAAAAGGTATCGGTAGGGATCTCTTCCGTGGGGAAGAGGGGAGCGCGACCGAGCAATTCTTCTGCGCGAGTGATCTTGTTTTTCATTTCCATGTTTTTGCGCTCCTTTCCTGCAAGCATTCTTTCTGTCATTATAGCACGGTGTGCGGAATTTGTCAAGTTTTCGTGTTGAGAACGTGAAAAATTTTCCAAAAAGGTTGACAAGTTTTGTGGGCAGGAGTATAATATCGTTATATTTCATTCAAATGGCTGGAGGTGATGAAAGTGTCTCAAAAAAGAACACAAAAATTGGCGTTTGCCTCACTTTTTGCAGCCC
Source organism: Eubacteriales bacterium (assembly GCA_045594605.1). Taxonomy (GTDB): domain Bacteria; phylum Bacillota; class Clostridia; order Oscillospirales; family CAG-272; genus UMGS1865. The sequence goes on along the minus strand of JAZNYU010000228.1, from coordinate 11,449 downwards.
TGACCTTTGTTGCTACGTGGGTGGCTTTTCCCACTCCGCTTGGCGGCAACGTCAACCTTGGTGACTGCATCCTTCTTATTGCCGCGTGGCTCCCCCTGGAGCCGTGGAGCATATTTGCCGCGGCTATTGGCGCAAGCCTTACCGATCTTGCTGCAGGCTATGCGATCTACGCCCCCGCAACCCTTGTGATCAAGGCGCTCATGGTCTTGGTCGCCGTCCTCATCAAGCGCGGAAGCCCCAAGCTGCCGGCTTTGTGGCGTGCGCTCCTCTCGGGCGCTGCTGCCGAATTGGTAATGGTAGCAGGTTATTTTCTCTATGAGGGAATTTTATATGGCTTTATCGCGGCACTTGTTAACGTTCCCTTTAACCTTGTGCAAGGGGGAATTGCCATTGCGACGGCAACCGTTCTTTCCTTTGTTCTCTCGCGTATGCCTCTGCCCGAGGTCTTGCGCTCAAAACAAATGTCCTTTGGCAAAGGATTTACAAAAAAGCAATGAAATCCCGGTAGTTTTGTGCTATACTGTATCCATCCCCCAAAAAGGAGAACCGTAATGAAATTTTTCAAACTGTACAGTCTGCTTTTGTGCATCCTGATGCTGCTTCCGCTCATGACGTCCTGCAGCGGCGAATGCTTTGACCTTTTGTACGAGGTCGAGCAAAACGGTCTGACCTTTTGTGCGCGCGGAACGGACGGTCGCGTCAAGCAGATCGTCGTTAAGGAAGGCGACGAGGTCATTTGGTCGAAGCGCGTGCGCACCGACCGCAAAATGGAAAAAATTGATAACACCTACGGACTTTCGGTGCAGGATCTCAACTTTGACGGCTACGATGACATTCTGATCGCCATTGAAAGAGATGGGGATTGCATTCGCTACGATTGCTACATCCGTGTTGGTGCAAAGCCGCAATATGATCTGCACGAGGAGCTCTCAAACCTCTATAACGTCAAGGCAGACGCGCGCCTCGGTGCGATCTTTGCCTTCGATCAGGAAATCGATGCGCGCGGCGACGACGCCTACCTGCGCACCGAAAAAACCACCAAGTATTTTTGGAGTGATGAGGGACTTGTTCCCGATATGTATGCGGCAGTGCAATACTATTCCGGCGGCGAAGAGACACCTTATTTCTACTCGGTTGCTTACTACGACGAGGAACTGAAGGACTTTGGCGATTCGACCGACGTATGGCTCACCGAGGAGGAATACGAAGCCACCGACTGGAGCTTTTTGTACTACTTCAAATGAAAACGCAAAAAGGATAGCGACCGCTATCCTTTTTTGTTTTCTATATGACGTAGAGGAAGATGCAGAGGAACTGCAAAAGGCTGCCAAGCACCACAAAAATGTGAAAGACCGAGTGCATATAGCGGTGCTTTATGCCAATGCCATAGAGAATAGCGCCAACGGTGTAAGCAACGCCGCCACCAATCAGCAGCCACAGCCCCGGGGTGGGGATGGCGCGCACCGTTACGTCCCAAGCCAACACAATGCACCAGCCCATGCCAATGTAGCAAGCCATAGAGAGCTTGGAAAACTTTTTGAGGTCAATGGCAGTCAGCGTGGTCGCCATAGCGGCAAGCCCCCACACAAGTCCGAATATCACCCAAGCCCAGGTGGGGGAGACCTTACGGATAGCGGTGAGTAAAATGGGCGTATACGTGCCGCAGATCAAAAAATAAATGGTGCAATGGTCAAGCACCTGCATCACCTTTTTGGCAGTTGGGTGCTTCAATCCGTGATAAACGCTGGAGCAGGTGTAAAGCGTGATCATGGATGCCCCATAGATCGCACACCCTACCACGCCCCACACGTTTTGGCGTATGGCAGCCAAGGTCACGCACAAAACGGTGACGATAACGCCGAGTCCGCCCCCCACGATGTGGGAGACCATATTGAATATTTCTTCGCCGCGTGTGTAGTCCGGCAAGGTTCTGTCTGCAAGCTTGGTTCGTGTCATCAGTCGTGCTCCTTTCCTGTTTCTACAATAGTATAGCACAAAAAGTCGCAAATATCAATGACGATTCTGTGAATAATAGTAAAACATTCTACATTTCACGGTTTTAAAAACCATATTACAAAAAAGAGACAAAAACAGACAAAAAAGCAAAAAAACGTGAAAATTGTGAGCGCAGATACATCCTTGCCTGTGGGAGAGGTGAATATTTGGTAAAAAAAGGGGCAAAAATTGCGCGGGAGTATTTACAAATGATAAAAAATGTGTTATAATACTATAATAATATAATAGATAACTGTGCGCGAATACGCGCGCGAAAGAAATTATGGAGAGGAGGGAAGACCGTGAACGAAGAAACGATGCAATCGAGCGAGGCAGAAATTGCCCGTCCAAAACTGAATACAAAGGATCTGATCCTGTCGCTTTTTGCCGTTCTGCTCTGTGGTTGCACGCTCTCGGGTGCTATTCCCTCGGCGTTCATCGGATTTGCAAGCGCGGCGCTGATCACTTACACGCTCATTGCCGTTCGCAACGGCGGCGCGATCTTCCAATTGCTACTGACCTCTCTTCTTGCAACGGCACTGACCTTTTTGCCTGCCTGCGGTGCGGCAGTGCTTGCCCTGATGCTTGGCGCGGGAACACTTGCATGGCTATTTCTGACGCTTCCCAAATGCAAATGGGCGCCCATCGGTCTTTTGGCCCTGTCTTATGGGTTGGGATTTTTGGTCACCTCTGATTTCGTGACACCGCTTTTGTCGCTGGCGTTTTTGCCTGCCGCAGCTCTTATGGCGTGGGCGCATGCGCGCGACCTTGGCAGAACAAGCACGGTGCTCCACGCGTTCCTCGGCTTTCTCCTCTCGGTGCTGGCAAGCCTGTGTGTGCTTCTTTTCAAAACCTACGGCACCGTCAACTACGACGTGCTGATGACTTTTGTCAATCAGCTCAAGGACCTGTTTGTTACCATTGGCACCGAGGCAGGAAAGATCTTCTGGGAGTCGATCGAAGAAGCCAAAGATGCTTTCACGCCCGAGGCGATGAAGCAGCTTAGCGAGGCTTATGCGCAAACCTTTGGAGAGAGTAGTTTGCGCCAAATGGCAGATACGCTTATGGGACTTGCCCCCGCACTCATCGGTGTCCCCGCACTCATCGTTTCCTATCTTTCGGACGTAGTGCTCTTGCGCAAATATTACAACACCGAGTGGCGCGAGCATATGACACCTGCCGCCCGCACCCTTACCGTCAGCCCCGCAACGGGTGTTATCTACTTTGTTTGCATGGTGATCGTGGTCATCGTGAACAAGCAGACGACCTTCCTCATGGCAGTCACCAATATGTGCCTGCTTCTGCTCCCGGGACTTGCTGTTGTGGGCATCAACGCGATCCTCTACAATGCCCGTCAAAACCGCCGAGGTCCGGTAACGGGAGCCATCCTCCTCATTGCCGCCGCCATGTGCTGCATGGGGTTGAGCAGCTTTTACTTTTTGGCACTGTGGGGAGCATACGTAACCATCTCCGCAGCGCTGCACCAAAAGATTATGCAAAAAATGAAAGACCAAAACGAAAATGACCCTCGGTGATTTTCGTTTCTACCGATAGAGATCCCCTTACTTTGAAAGGAGAGTGACAATATGGCAAAAAAGAAAAGTTATGCAGCCAGAACCGACCTGCGAGCGCCCCTGATCATTTGTGCGATTATCGGTGCACTCCTCTTGACTATGTTCCTTGTGGTCGTTCTCGCAAAGGAGTCCTTGGCTGAAATTCGCTATCTGGGCGTTCTTTTGCTCGGAGCGTACGTTATTGCCGTAACCATTTTGCTGGTATCCTACCTTGTGCGCTACCACCGTGTGCGCTCGGCAGACGATATGGCAGAGCTACTCAACACCGAGTTGAGCGATATGTTCCGCTACGTGGTCGAGATCCCGTATGCGGTCGTTGACGAAGAGGGAACCGTTAAGATTGTGAGCGGTGCCATGCAGGAGATGCTACAATTTCGTTCTCCTGTTTGCAACGTCCCGCTGACGACCTTCTGCACCGTGCCGATCGCAGACATCATTGCCTACGCGCAAAACGGCGGACAGGTCAAGGACATCGTTTTTAATGAGGACGGCGTACCGATCGACCGCACCAAGCCGATGATCACCGAGATCGACGGCAAAAAGTTTGGACTGAGCTGCTACATTCTGCGCTCGCGCGGTAAGGATTACTACTTTGTGATCTTCCGCGACGTTACCGAGCTTGAGGCAATGCGCCGCACAATGTACGAGAACGAGCCCATCGTTGCCCACATCGTAATTGATAGCTTGCAGGAGCTGGCACAGTACATTCGCGTCAGCTACCGTACTGCCGTCAACGAGATCGAAGCCAAGCTCAAGGATTGGGCGGCAAGCTTTGGCGGCATGCTGCGCGAATATGAACGCGAAAAATATATTCTCGTCTTTACCCGCAAGGCGCTTGACCGTTGCGTGCGTAATAAATTCCAAATACTCGATACCATTCGCAGCATCCGACTGGGTGACAACAGCTTCCCCGTAACCATTTCCATCGGTGTCGGTGCCATCGAGGGTACGTTTGAGGACAAGGAAAGAGCCGCAGGCGACGCACTTGACATCGCCCTGCAAAAGGGTGGCGACCAAGCGGCAGTCAATGACGGCAAGTCCGTAACGCCTTACGGCGGACGCGTCAACACCATGGCAGGCTCTACCACCATCACCTCGCGCGTCAACTCCCAGCACCTGTGCCGTCTGATGAAGGATGCCGAAAACGTCCTCATTATGGGACACCGCGCCCCCGACTATGACTCCATCGGCTCTTGTGTCGGTCTTGCCCGTCTTGCCATCTGTGCGCGCGGGGGAGATACCTCAAAGATCCGCGTTGTCGTCAACCGCGACCACAGCAATTTCCGCACCTGCTACGATCTGTTGGCGGCACTCCCCGAATACCGTTCCATGTTTATCAACGGTGATACGGCGCTCGACGCCGTACGCAGCAACACGCTCCTGATCATGAGTGACGTCAACAACGTCAATAACACCGAGTGTCCCAAGCTACTCAAGTGTGTCAATAACGTGGTCATCATCGACCACCATCGCCGTCAGGACCAGCTCTATGAATTCAAGCCCCTGATGACTTATATCCGTCCCGGCGTTTCGGCGGCGAGTGAGCTTGTCAGCGAAATGCTGGAGTTCAGCCCACACCGCGATGCACTCCTTAAGGAAGAAGCAAACCTGATGCTGGCAGGACTGATGCTCGATACCAAAAACTTCACCTCTGCAGTTGGTATGCAAACCTTCTCGGCGGTACACTATCTGTACGAGAGAGGCGCGCACGCAAGCGTTGTGCGTAAATTCTTTACCGAGACCATGTCCGATCTTTTCACTGCATCCGATATCGACGGTCGCACGCGTACCTATCGCGAAAAGGTTGCACTCACCTGGCTCAGCGTTGACAGAGTCGCCACCGAGGATGATAACATTGCCGTTGCAAAGGCGGCAGACAAGCTGATGAACATCGATGGCATCGAGGCATCCTTTGCGTTGCTTCGTGCCGATAATACCGTTACCATTTCCGCACGCTCGCACGATAAGATCAACGTGCAGATTATTATGCAAAAGCTTGGCGGCGGCGGACACTACGATATGGCAGGCGCAAGACTGACCAACGTAACCCTTGACGGCGCATGCCGCAAGCTGAAGGAGGCGCTGGACGATTATCTGGACAACGAATACGAACAGGAACGCCGCGCAAGAAGATAACCCAAGATTTTTCGCACATAGGAGAGACATAAAATGAAAGTGATTTTTTTAACCGACGTAAAAGGGCAGGGCAAAAAGAATCAGGTCGTTGAGGTATCCGACGGATACGCAAAGAACTTCCTGTTCCCCCGCAAGCTGGCAAAGCCCGCCGATGCACAGTCGCTCAATGACGTAAAGGTCAAGGCAGAGGCTTTGGAATACCGCATCGCCACCGAAAAGAAGGAAGCACAGGCGCTCGCCGCGCGCCTTAAGGAGATCGTTGTTGTCATCAACGCCGCAGGCGGCAGTGATAGCCGTTTGTACGGTTCCATTACCTCCAAGGATATTGCCGATGCTCTCAAGGCAGCGCACGGCATCGACATCGACAAGCGCAAGATCAGCTTGGCAGATCCCATCAAGGCATACGGCACCTATCAGGCAGACGTTAAACTTTACACCGAAGTAACGGGTAAGATCACCGTTCGTGTTGAAAAATAAGAGTATGCAGAATGAATTGATGAGACGCCTGCCGTTCTCTATGCCGGCAGAGCAATCGCTCCTGGGAGCGATCCTGATCGATCCCGTCTCCATCACTCTGGTGGCGGACCTGCTCAACTCCGAGGATTTTTATCTCGAGGAGCATAAGCAAATTTATCTTGCTATGCAAGAGCTCTTTATGGCAAACAGCGAAATCGACGTGGTCACCCTCATCGATATGCTGGTCACCAAGGGCATTTATAATAAGTCGGGCGGCGAAGATTATATCCGCACGCTCACCGATGCGGTTCCCGATGCGCTCAACATCAAGGACTATGCCCGCATCGTCAAAGAAAAGAGCGTTCTGCGCCAACTGATCTCGGCTTGCACCGAAATTTCCGAGGCGGCATACTCCGAGCAGGAATCGGTGACCGACATCATCGACCACGCAGAGAACCTCATCTTTAACATCGCGCAGGGCAGAGACACCAAGGGCTTCCGCCACATCAAGGACGTTCTTGGCGACGTCTATGCGCATCTGCACGATCTGAACACCAACAAAGAGGCAACGCAGGGCACGCAAACCGGATTTTCGGCTCTCGACCGTGTTCTGGCAGGAATGGGTAAGAGTGACCTCGTTCTGGTCGGTGCACGTCCCGGTATGGGTAAGACCTCGTTTGCCCTCAACATTGCTACCAACGTGGCAAAGCAAACCAAAAAGGCAGTTTGCATCTTCTCTTTGGAAATGTCTGCCGATCAGCTCGTTAACCGCGTGCTCTCCAGTGAGGCACTGGTCAACAGCTATAGCTTGCGCACGGGCGAATTGGCTCCCGCCGATTGGGAGAACCTTGCCAGAGCCGCAGGCGAGCTTGCAGGGTGTGATATTCTCATCGACGATACATCCGGCTTGACCGTTACCGCTATGAAGGCAAAGCTGCGCCGTGTCAAGAACCTCGGCTTGGTCGTTATCGACTACCTGGGCTTGATGGCGGGTGACAAGCACACCGAAAACCGCGTGCAAGAGGTTTCCGAGATCTCTCGCTCGCTCAAGATCATGGCAAAGGAATTGATGGTTCCCGTTGTTTGCTGCGCACAGCTTTCCCGTGGACCGGAGTCCCGTACCGACAAAAAGCCGATGCTTTCCGACCTTCGTGACTCGGGTGCTATCGAGCAGGATGCCGACACTGTTATTTTCCTCTACCGCAGTGAATACTATAAAACGGATGAGGCAGCATCGCAGGATACCAGCATTGCCGAGGTCATCGTTGCAAAGAACCGTCACGGCGCACAGGGCACGGTCAACATGGGGTGGAACGGTCAGTTCACCAAGTTTGTAACCATTGCCGACGATCGCGACGTAGGCGTATGACAGAAAAACGATTGCAAAAAGGCAAGCTGACCGATCCGCGTGCATTGGCGGGTGTATCATCCGATGCCCCTGTTCTGTTGGCGTTCTCGGGCGGTGCCGATTCGGTGGCACTTTTGGATATGATGCAAAAGGAATATCCAAACGCTCCCATTTTATTGGCACACGTCAATCACGGCATTCGCGGGGAAGAGGCGCTTCTTGACCGCGCGTTTTGTGAGCAAGTTGCAAAAGAACGCGGTTTGGAAATTGCCATTCTCGATGTGGATGTTCCTGCCCTCGCAAAAGAGAAAGGGCAGAGCCTTGAGGAAGCCGCACGTGAGGTGCGCTACGCCTTTTTTGCGGATCTGATGAGGGAGAGAACTATTCCCGTCCTGCTCACGGCGCACCACGCCGATGACCATTTGGAGACCGTTCTGTTCCGCATTGCACGTGGAACGGGGCTTTCGGGACTGTGTGGCATTACTCCCATTCGTCCTTTTGCCGAGGGACATCTTGTTCGCCCCTTGCTGGGCTTTACCAAGAAAGAGATCCTGCAGTATTGCCGAGAGCAAGGACTTGACTTTGTTACCGATAGCACAAATGCCGACACGACCTACGCACGCAACAAAATTCGTGCCGAGGTCGCTCCCGTATTGGAAGATCTCTATGCCGACGTATCTCATCGCGCTATGCGCATGAGTGCGGAGCTTGCCGAGGATGAAGCATGCCTGCACGAGCTTGCAAAAGGATTTGTGGAAGAAAACACCACCGCACGAGGCATTTCGTATTTGCATCTACAAAAGGCGCATCCCGCTATTCGCCGCCGCGCCCTGCAAATGTGGTTTGAAAAAGAGCGGGGAGCCACCCTCGAATCGGTTCATCTGCAAGCACTGTTGCATTTGATTGAAAGTAAAGATAGAACCGCACGTGTAGCATTGCCAACGGGTGTTTCCGCCTATTGCACCGCAAGAGGGCGACTGATGCTTACCAAAACAAAGCCGCAACCGATTGGGGAATACACGCTACCGTTAACAATCGGAGAGATGCAGATCCAAGACACCGATATTTCCATTTGCATCACCCCCATCCAGAATGGCAATGGGGAAAACAAAAAAGAGGGCAACACCCTCGTTCTGTTTGGCGAATGGAAAGATTTGCAACAAGCCCTTACATGGCGCAACCGCCGCGAGGGGGATATGATCCTGCGCGGTAAAATGCACCGCCAAATGCGCCGCTTGTATGCGCAAATGGGTGTGCCGACAGAGCTGCGCCGCGCGCTCCCGCTGCTTTGCTTTGGCGAGGAGATCGTCTGGGCACCCTTTGTGGGGGCTGCGGACGGCTTTATGGAAAAAATGGCAAAGACGAATTCGTCTGTTGCTTACAAAATTGAAATCAACGTACCGAACAACGCGTTTTGAGAACGCACAAAAGAAAGGAAGGCTGATTGCCATGCACCAAATGAAGGATGACATCAAGTATGTTTTAGCCGATGAGAAAAAGATTCAGGAAACCTGTGACAGACTTGCACAGCAAATCAACAAAGATTATCCCGATCACAACCGTGAGCTGGTCTTTGTCATCGTGCTAAAGGGTTCTGTCCTTTTTGCCACCGACCTGATCCGCCGCATCGATCGCCCCTGCACAATGGAATTTATGAAGGTATCTTCCTACGGTGCGGGTGTTGAAACGTCGGGCTTTATTCAGGTCAGCCTTGACCTCAAGCGTGACATCAAGGATGTTGACGTCATCATCGTTGAAGACATCATCGACAGTGGTCGCACCCTGCAAAAGCTCTGCTCGCTTTTGGCAACCCGCGGCGCGCACAGTGTAAAGTGCTGCACACTCTTGGATAAGCCCTCTCGCCGTCAGGTAGAAATGGCGGCAGATTACACGGGCATCACCATTCCCGATGAGTTTGTGGTTGGCTATGGCCTCGACTTTGCAGAATACTATCGCAATCTTCCGTACATCGGCGTTCTCGACCCGTCGGTTTACAGCGAGTAAATAAAATGAAGATCCCCGAGGGGGAAGGAGTTACAGATTTATGAAGAAACACAGTTTTGGCCGTCAGCTGCTTTTGTATGTAGTGCTGTTTGGCGTTATCATCGTTATGCTCTCGTCCTTGTTCTACAAGGATACCAAGGGCACGGCGATTGAAACCTACAGCGAGCTGGCAGGCTACATTCAAAGAAATGAAGTAAAAGAGATCTACGTGCACAACACGGGCAACGTTACCGTAACGCTTTCGGATGACTCGCAAAAGAGTTATAAGCTCGCATACGTAGATATGTTCTATGGCGACTTCCAGGATACGCTTTTGGAAAACGGCGTTAAGGTAGAGTACCAGCCGCCCGCAACCATGCCTTGGTGGGTCAGCCTTTTGCCTACGCTCTTTATCATCATTTTGTTCATCGTTATCTATTTCATCGCATTCAAGAGAATGGGCAGCGGTGGCGGAAAGTTCAATTCCTTTGGCAAGGCGCGCGTTAAGACGCCTGAAGTGGATGAGAGCAAAAAGGTTCTGTTCCGCGACGTTGCAGGTGCCGATGAAGAAAAGGAAGAGCTTGTTGAGATCGTAGAGTTCCTCAAGGATCCCGCAAAGTTCACCAAGCTGGGCGCAAAGATCCCGCACGGCGTTCTTCTCGAGGGCCCTCCCGGTACGGGTAAGACCCTTTTGGCAAAAGCCGTTGCAGGCGAGGCGGGCGTTCCGTTCTACTCCATTTCGGGCTCCGACTTTGTGGAAATGTACGTCGGTGTCGGTGCAACACGTGTGCGCGACCTGTTTGAAACGGCTCGCAAGTCTCCCGCGGCTATCATCTTTATCGACGAGATCGATGCCGTTGGACGTCACCGTGGCGCAGGCCTTGGCGGCGGACACGACGAGCGCGAGCAAACACTCAACCAGCTGCTCGTTGAAATGGACGGCTTTGGCTCGCACGACGGCATCATCGTCATTGCGGCAACCAACCGCCCCGACATTCTCGACCCCGCACTCCTTCGTCCCGGACGCTTTGACCGGCAGATCACCGTTAACTACCCCGATATGAAGGGCAGAGAAGAGATCCTCAAGGTTCACGCACGCAACAAGCCCTTGGAGTCCGACGTTGACTTCCACAAGGTTGCACAGTCCACCGTTGGCTTTACGGGCGCCGACCTTGCAAACCTTCTCAACGAAGCCGCACTTTTTGCCGCAAAGAAGAATAAGTCTCTGATTGGTATGGAAGACATCGAGGCAGCCTTTATGAAGGAGCTGCTTGGCCCTCAAAAGAAATCCAAGATTCGTACCGAAAAGGAAAACAAGCTCACCGCTTACCACGAGGCAGGTCACGCAGTTGTTTCCTACTACTGCAAGAACACCGATCCCGTTAAGTTTATCACCATCATTCCCGCAGGCAGAGCAGGCGGCGTAACCGTCAGCGTTCCCGAGGTCGATACCTCTTACAAAACGCGCGGTGAAATGATCGATGACATCCGTATGAGCCTTGGCGGACGTATTGCCGAGGAGTTGATTATGGACGACATCTCCACGGGTGCATCCGGTGACATTCAACAGGCAACCAAGGTTGCACGCGGTATGATCACACGCTACGGTATGAGCGACCGTCTTGGCACAGTCCTTTACGGCTCCGGTCACTCCGAGGTGTTCCTCGGCAGAGATTACGGCACGGGCAAGGAATACTCCGAGCAGACCGCTGCTGCAATTGACGAAGAGATCCAACGCATCATCAAAGAATGCTATGCCGATGCTAAGCTGATCCTCTCCCAGCATATCGATAAGCTGCACTTTGTTGCAGAGTATCTGCTCACGCACGAAACAATGGATGGCGACCAATTCAAGGCAGCTATGCAAGATGGCGCAACCGTTGAGCAGCTCGAGGCGATTGCCGCAGAAAAGGCAGAGAAGAGCCGCCGCGACAACGAGGAGCGTGCAAAGCGTCAA
>JAZNYU010000227.1:0-3524 GCA_045594605.1 Eubacteriales bacterium | reverse complement strand
TCAACCAAGCCGTGATCGACATTATGAAAACGACCGTTGCAAACGATAAACAGATCATTCATCTGCACGCCAGCGGAAAGATCAACTATGAGGATACAAACAAGCTTTTCATCGAGGCAGGATTGGACGGGGCAGAGAACTGTATCCTGCGCCCCTACATTTACGATATGCCCCTGCAAATGGCGGCGGCAGATCTCGTGATCGCACGCGCGGGAGCTATGACGCTCTCTGAGCTGGCGCTGATGAAAAAGGCGTGTGTGCTCATTCCGTCTCCCAACGTTGCGGAGAATCACCAGTACAAAAACGCAAAAGCCCTCGCTGATGCAGGCGCCGCAATTCTGGTAGAAGAAAAAGACCTCGCCGACGGTCAACTTACCGCCGCCGTGCGTGAGCTGCTTGCATCCGATGCAGGACGCCGCGCGCAAGAGAGCAAGATCGCAGCCTTTGCAAGAGAGGATGCTTGCCAACGCATCTGGCAGGATATCGTCAGCTTGACGGGCAAATGATAAACAGGAAAGGACAACAAAAGTCATGAATACAAGAAACGACACCCCCGCACGCATCCGCATCTCCGAGGAGAGCATGCAGCCGCAATTCAGACAACCGCAAAGAAAAAAGCCCGACGAGAATGTTTTGCGCATTCTCCGTCTTGGCATGCTCGCATCGGGCGCAGTGATCCTTGTGCTGGCACTGGCAATGCTCATTCTTCCGGCAATCAAGATCAATAACATCGTGGTAGAGGGTAATAGCTTTTATGACGATGCATACGTGATCGAAAAGGCAGGCATCGCCAAGGGCGATGAGCTGTTTGGGTGGGATATGCAAAAATCCTGCGATGCCATCCTGGCGGCGTACCCCTACGCAAGCGATATCTACGTCAGCATCACCTTTCCGTTTACCGTAAAGATCGAGATCGTAGAAAAGCCCAGCGTTATGTACGCAGAGTATCAAAATCAATATTTCTCCTTTGATCGCGACTTGCGCGTATTGGAGATAAAAGCAAACGGGGAAGAGGCATTTTCCCCGTTTCTGCGTGTCAAGCTCCCCGACGTTTTAAGCATCAAGCTCGGTTCTGTCGTTCAGTTTGCCGATGCGGGAGCAGACCTTTCTTGCCTCACACAATTGTTGGACGCGCTGACCGAGCGCAACGTTTTGGAGCGCGTTAGCTACGTTGATTGCTCCAACCGATTCTCCCTTTCCTTCGTTCTTTCCAATGCCGTTCGCGTTGAGATCGGCGCCTTGAATGACGTGAATCTGAAGCTCACACTCCTGGAGGAGGAGCTGCGTAAAAATCCCATCAACCACAACATCTATGCCGTCATCGACGTTTCAAACACAAGCAAGCCGACTTGGCGCCAAATCAGTGCCGAAAACCTCTTTGACTGACATTTTTCCAAAAAGTACGACATTTTTTAAAAAATATTTGAAAAAACTTAAAAAAAATTCAAAAAAACACTTGAAAAAAATAAAAAAACATTGTATTATATTATATAGAGTGTAAATTTGTGCCCAAAAGTAGGGTAACAATGCCAAAAATAATGATTTGTAAAAGTTCGGAGGAAAAAAACCATGACATTTGAACATGATGATAGCCTGGAATGTGGCGTCAATATTAAGGTTATCGGCGTAGGCGGCGGCGGAAACAACGCAGTCAACCGCATGATCGTAACCAACATTCGTGGCGTAGAGTTCGTATCTGTCAACACCGACCGTCAGGCTCTGCGCAAATCCGAGGCTCCCAGTCAGCTCGTCATTGGTGAAAAGATTACCAAGGGCTTTGGCGCGGGTGCTAACCCCCAGATCGGTGCACGTGCAGCCGAAGAGTCCATTGACGATATTCGTGCAATTCTCGAGGGTACCGATATGGTATTCATCACCGCAGGTATGGGCGGCGGAACCGGAACAGGTGCCGCTCCTGTTGTTGCGCGCGCAGCAAGAGAGATGGATATTCTCACCGTTGGTATCGTAACCAAGCCTTTCAGCTTTGAGGGCAAAAAGAGATACGAGCAGGCAGAGGCAGGTATTGCAGAGCTCGCTCAATACGTTGACTCCCTCATTGTTATCCCCAACGAGAGACTGAAGCAGGTCTCCAACAACAAGCTCACCCTTTCCAATGCTTTCGGTATTGCCGATGACGTTCTCCGTCGCGGTGTACAAAGCATCTCGGGTCTTATCAACATTCCCGGATTCATCAACCTCGACTTTGCCGACGTTACCAGCGTTATGGCAAACGCAGGCTATGCACACATGGGTGTTGGCTCCGCATCCGGTAAGGACAAGGCAGAGGAAGCTGCAAGAGAAGCAATCTCCAGCCCGCTGCTCGAAACCTCCATCAAGGGTGCAAAGGGTATCCTTATCAGCATTTCCGTATCTCCCGACGTCGGTTTGGAAGAGGTCGACCTCGCATCCACCCTGATCTCCAAGGAAGCAAATCCCGATGCAAACATCATCTGGGGTGTTGCATTTGACGAGGAGCTTGAGGACGAGATGAGAATTACCATTATTGCAACCGGCTTTGAAAAGAAGCCCGAGGATGCAACCCGTAACATCAGCAACCTCAGACCCAACGAAAACTCTCCTTACAGAACTGTAAAGCCCGCTCCCGCAGCAGCTCCTGCTCCCGCAGAGAAGCCCGCTCCTGCACAAAAGCCCGCACAGCCCGTAGTAAAGAAGGTTGTTAAGCCCGTTCAAAAGCCCATCCACAAGGATGACGACGACGATTTCGACGGCCTCTTTGATATGCTCAAGAAGAGATAATTGAATGAAAAACATAAAAAAAGCAGGAGAACCGTGAGGTTCTCCTGCTTTTTGATTTACAGCAATTTTCTTTTAATTACTTTCAGCGTTTTTTCCACTGTTTTTTGCTCGAAATCAGAATAAAGGTCAAAGTTGCTAAAGGTTCCGCCCTCGTTATTAGACCAACCAATCAGCCATTTGCCTTGCAGATCTTCTCCCAAATTATCGCTGTCAGAGGTATAGCGGAAAATGTGATAAATCTCTTTCTTTTTTACTTTGCCGAGGTATTCAATCTTATCGGGTACTTTGCCAAGCTCTGTGGGGTAAGTGAGCCAATGTACAAGATCACTCTTGGCAAGATACTCTTCGTTTGCTAACTCTGCGGGGAAGAGGTGTGTTTTGCCGTGCATTTTTAAAATCGCATAGGTCATATCGGCATAAACGATATCGTTTGCCAACGAAACGATGACCTCTTGGGGAATTTCTTGCTTTGCAGCCAATAGAGAACGAGCTGCGTAGTAGCGGATTGCTGAATTTTCAAGTTTTAACAGATTTTGCAAACTTACAAGGATTTCATCCGTTGCAAAATGCTGGGCAACATCAGCAAGCATTTCCAAGCTAGTAAACATTTCCTCAGTTAATTCTGCGTTCAAATAGAATTTTAACTGACCGTTGATGTAATCGGCAAAAAGCTTTTTGGAGTCGGCAGGCAGGGAAGCGATCAGGTGTTGATAGTGCAACAATCCATTGTAAAGCTGTGCTTTTTGATATTCGTCCTTTAGTGGAAT
>JAZNYU010000226.1:0-1629 GCA_045594605.1 Eubacteriales bacterium | reverse complement strand
CATCGCGCGCACCAAAAATGACGGATGTTTAGATGACGTGGGCGGCTTTGGCGGCTGCTTTGGCTTGAATTTGTGCGGCATTGAGGAGGCCGTTCTCGTTTCCGGTACCAACGGTTGCGGCACCAAGGTCAAAATGGCGATCCTGCTTGATAAACACGACACCATCGGCATTGATGCGGTTGCTATGTGCGTCAATGACATCATCTGCTGCGGCGCACGTCCTCTGTTTTTCCTCGACTATATTGCCTGCGGCAAGAACTATCCCGAAAAGATCGCTGCCATCGTTGGCGGTGTTGCCGAGGGATGCGTGCAGTCGGGCGCGGCTCTCATTGGCGGCGAGACCGCCGAGCATCCCGGACTGATGCCCCCCCTGGATTACGACCTCGCCGGCTTTGCCGTTGGCATCGTTGACAAAAAGAAGATTCTCGACAACACCAAAATGCGAGAGGGAGACGTTGTCATCGCTCTGGCATCCAGCGGCGTGCACTCCAACGGATTTTCCCTTGTTCGCAAGGTGTTCGATATTGATAACAACAACCCCGCTCTTTATGAGCCCTGCGAGGCGCTTGGCGGAAAAACCATTGCCGAAACGCTTCTAACACCCACCCGTATCTACGTAAAAAGCATTCTCGCACTCCTTGAAAAAGTGAACGTCAAGGGCATCAGCCACATCACGGGCGGCGGATTTTATGAGAACATTCCGCGCTCCATCCCCAAAGGACTCACCGCAAAAATTGAAAAATCCGCAGTAAAGGTTTTGCCCATCTTTGACCTGATCGCCAAGACAGGCAACATCCCCGAGAGAGATATGTACAACACCTACAACATGGGCGTTGGTATGAGCGTGGTGGTTCCTGCCGACGAGGTTGAGACCGCGCTGGAAACTCTTCGTGCAAACGGCGAGGATGCATACGTCATTGGCGAGATCGTCAAGGGAGACGACGGGGTGGTATTGCTGTGATGAAAGAACAGATCAAAAAAATCGCCGTGCTCGTCTCTGGCGGCGGCACGAATTTGCAAGCCCTTATTGATGCCGAGGCACGCGGCGAGCTTGGTTGCGGACGCATCACGCTTGTGATCGCATCCAAGCCGGGCGTTTATGCATTGGAGCGTGCCAAAAATCACGGCATTGCATCTTTGGTTCTTGCACGAAAAGACTTTGAGAGCATTGCCGCGTATTCAAAAGCGCTCACCGATGCGCTCGTCGCGGCAGAGGTCGACCTTGTTGTTTTGGCAGGCTTTTTGACCATCATCGACGAGCAAGTCTACAACGCTTTCCCAAATCGTATTTTGAATGTACATCCTGCGCTTATCCCGTCTTTTTGCGGCAAAGGGTATTATGGACTACACGTCCACGAGGCGGCTTTGAAGAAGGGTGTTAAGGTTTCGGGCGCGACTGTTCACATCGTCACACCCGAGTGTGATGCAGGACCGATCGTGCTTCAAAAGGCAGTCGAGGTCAAGGAAGGTGACACCCCCGAAGCATTACAAAAGAGAATTATGGAAGAAGCGGAGTGGAAGATCCTTCCCGCCGCGGTGAAATTGTTCTGCGAGGATCGCATTACGGTCAAAGAGGACCGCGTCTATCTGAAAGGAGAATAACGGTATGAAAATTGCAACCATCCAAGA
>JAZNYU010000225.1:0-30412 GCA_045594605.1 Eubacteriales bacterium | reverse complement strand
TGAACAACCTATACTTGCAAGGCCTGCGAATTGATTGGGAGTCTGTTCCGCAGGATTCGTACGTTCACAATATTCCTGCCATCAAAAGTGTTTGTGAAATGAAACTTGAAAAAGACATCACCTTTTTGGTTGGCGAGAACGGCAGCGGAAAGTCCACCTTGCTTGAGGCGATCGCGGTCGCGTTTGGCTACAATGCCGAGGGCGGTACGCGAAATTACAGCTTTAGCACCTACAACGACATCTCTCCCCTGAGTGATTCCATCACCTTGGTCAAGGGCTTTCGCCGCCCAAAATTCGGCTACTTTTTCAGAGCCGAAACCTTCTTTAACGTGGCAACGGCATCTATGATGAGGTATGATGGTGACGATTATCATTCCAACTCTCACGGAGAGGGAAATTTCAAGTTTTTGGCATACGATAAGCCCGGCCTTTACCTGATGGACGAGCCCGAAGCAGCCTTGTCTCCCGCGCGGCAGTTGGCGCTTCTTGGGCACATCCACACCATGGCGCAAAAGGGATCGCAGTTTATTATTGCCACGCATTCGCCCATTCTGTTGGGCTGCCCCGATGCACAGATCTTCTCCTTTGATGACGGCAAGATCGAGCTCTGCCGATACGAGGAAACCTTGAGTTACCTGATCACAAAGCGGTTTTTGCAAAACAAGGAGCAAATGCTTGCCGATTTACTCGAGAAGTGAATAAAGGATTGAAAAAGCACCCCTTTGGGGTGCTTTTTTCTCTCAAACGGTCATTTTTTGGTCACCGATAGGGCAAAACTGTCGTTATTTTGTTATATATCAGACAAATATTGCTATACGCATCCAAGCCAATTGACAGTTTTTGTTAGATATGATATATTTTAATTATAGTATATAATAAAAATGTGTGTAACATCTACAAACAGTTTTATTGAGAAACAAAACAAAAAACGGAGGTATTTATGAAAGTCAGACAGATTGTTCAAATCGTGGTGATCGGCATTCTGATTACGGCTCTTGTCATTGGCAACGTTATCGTGCTCGAGCCGCAAATGGCATCCAACATCACGGGCCTTCAGGCATTTTTCGAGGAAGTACTGAACTTCCACCCGTTTGCCGTCAACAGCAACACGGTCAACGAGGCGAGAAAGGGTGGACAGGAGCTTTCCGAGCAGATCATCAAAGAGGGAAGCGTGCTTGTCAAAAACAACGGCACCCTGCCGCTGGGCGTTGACGAGGTTACAAAGGTCAACGTGTTCGGCCACGCGGCAATCGACTGGGTGTACGGCGGCTCCGGCTCGGGTCAGGTTCTGCCCGAGAATAACAACCCCGCCGAAAACATCGACTTTTTGAAAGCTTTGGATCTGTACGGTGTTTCCTACAACCAAAGTCTTATCTCCATGTATCGCAGCTTTGCCCCCGCCTTTGGCGACATTGGCTCTATCAACAACAACTACGACGCCTTCTACCGTCTTGCAGAGCCCAGCATTACCGACACCAAGTATTACACCGCCGCTCTTTTGAATGAGGCAAAGTCCTATTCGGATACGGCGTTTGTTGTGATCGGTCGCCACGCGGGCGAGACCGAGGACCCGACCAGAGTCCAGTACAAGGTCAATGCAAGCCCCGCAGTCGATACCAGCCGTCACTATCTGGAGCTCTCCACCGAAGAGGAAGAGATGCTCAAATACGTTGGCACAAATTTTGAAAACGTGATCGTCATTATCAACTCCACCAACACGATGGAGCTGGATTTTGTAGACACCATCCCCGGCATTGACGCCTGCTTGGTAGTGGGCGCTACCGGAACGCGCGCCGCAAGTGCCATCCCCTCGGTTCTTTGGGGTGAGGTTTCTCCCAGCGGTCGCTTTACCGATACGTATGCTTACGATATGGCAAGCAACATCAACTTCAAGCGCACAAGCGCTGCGGGCATCGGTCACTACACGGGTGCTTCGGATATGTACCCCACGGGTGCAGGCAGCAACGCAGGCGGCACACGCCGTGATGCCCCCGCATTCATCGATTACATCGAGGGCGTTTACCTTGGCTACAAGTGGTACGAGACCGCCGACGTCGAGGGCATTTGGGAGAGCTATTCCAGAGAGATCCTTGACGAGAACGACAACAAGATCACCGTAACGGGCTACGAGAGCGTTGTGCAATATCCCTTTGGATACGGACTTTCTTACACGTCCTTTGAGTGGACGGTAGAGTCGCTTTCGATCCCCGCAGGCTCCGAGATCAATCGCGAAAGCAAGATCGAGATCACGCTGTCGGTTGCCAACACGGGCGAGGTTGCAGGTCAGGACGTGATCGAGATCTATCTCACCCCCGAATACAAGAGGGGAGAGATCGAGAAGGCACACGTCAATCTGGTCGCCTTTGCCAAAACCGGTGTTATCAACCCGGGCGAAAAGCAGACGCTCACCATTGCCGTTGACGTAGAGGATCTCGCGTGCTACGATGCATACGACCTCAACAAAAACGGAAACAAGGGATACGAACTGGATGCCGGCTCTTATCAGCTCAAGCTGATGACCGACTCTCACAACGTTAAGGTCGTCGACTTTGCAGGCGGCGCTGCCGACGTTGAGGGTGTGATCACATACAACGTGTCCGAAACCATCAACTTCCTGGTTGATAGCGTTACGGGCAACCCCGTTACCAACAAGTTTACGGGTGCCGATGCCATTGACGGCGTCAGCCTTGACGGCAGCGACAGCGGTCAGGATATCGGCTTCATCTCCCGTGCAGCATTCCCCGATCCTTATGCGATCTCCGACGTTGCCGACAGAGAAATGGCAGACAACGTAAAGGAATTCAACCAATACAACAAGGATCAGGCAAGCGAGTGGGATCATGCCGAGACAGACATCTTCGGCAACCCCGTCAACAACGATCCCGTTGTTTGGGGCGAGAGTGCCGGCAGAATTGAATACGAGGGCGTCGTTTACAACGAAAGAGGCAATGCCATGGTCTACCAAAACGGCAAGATCACCGAGCTGGGTCTGGTTCTCGGTTCGGATTACAACCATCCTCTGTGGGACGTTGTGTTGGCACAGATCACTCTGAGCGAGGCGGTTGAGCTGATCCACGCAGGTAACTTTGGTAATGCAGCCATCCCCTCGGTTGGCAAGCCCAAGCTCACCGATCACGACGGACCTTCGCAGGTGCGCTCCTTCAACGCAGGTGCGCAACGCGGCACAGGCTTCCCCTGCACGACTGTTCTGGGACAGACTTGGAACAAATCTCTCGCTTACAGCTTTGGCATCAACTACGGCAAAGAAATGGGCGTTCAGGGTATCGCTATGGACGGCACCTACGGCTTTGGTGCAAACCTGCACCGCAGCGCGTGGGGTGGTCGTAACTACGAGTATTTCTCCGAGGACGGCTTCCTTGCAGGCACGATGCTTTCCGAGCAGGTACGCGGACTGACCAACACGGGTAAGTACTGCTACCTGAAGCACCTCGTTCTTTACGAGACCGAGCACGAGCGCGATTCGATGTACACCTGGTGCACCGAGCAGGCGCTGCGCGAGATCTATCTCAAGCCCTTCAAAAAAGCCATTCAGGATGGCGGATGCGTAGGCATCATGTCCTCCTACAACCGCATCGGCAACGTCTGGACGGGCGGTAGCGAGGCACTTATCCAAGGTGTCATCCGCAACGAGCTCGGCTTCTGCGGCACGGTGGTCACCGACTACGTAGACGGCTGGTCTCGCGAGTTTATGTCCATTGAGGATGCCGTTCGCGCAGGCGGCGACATCAACCTCGGTCAAAGAACCAACGCGCTGGATACCGGTTTTGATGCAACTAACCGTATTCAAAATCAAGCAAAAGAGGTTTGCCACCACGTGCTGTATATGTTCCTCAGTCCCATCCACGCAAACGCCGAATATAACGAGAGCGACGACGTCGAGCAGATCACCGTAGGCGCGGTCATCGAGCCTTGGATCTGGTGGAAGCTTGCCCTCATCGACCTCGATATCATCGTAGGTGTTGGCTGTGCTTACTGGTTATACTTTATCCTCCGTAAAGTAGTCAAAAACCGCAAAAAGAAGCAAGCAGAAGCACAGTGACCGAAACAAACAACAAAACTACGAAACGGAGGAAAAACAGAATATGAAGAAAAAGAATATCGGAAAAATTATTGAGATCATTTTGCTGGTTGCGGGCATTCTGTTAACCGTTGCCATCGTGATCGCCATTCCGCTCAAATCCTATTACGACTACGAGGATTATCTGGCAAAGCTGCTGGAGGCAAGCAAGCCCGAGCCAAAGTCGGTGCTGGAGTCCATCAGCGTCGAGCTCAAAGAGGGTGTCAAGTACTTCAAAAACGACCTCGCAGACCCCAAGCCCACCGACTTTATCGTAACGGCGCACTACAAGCTTGACGGCGAGGCTTACACTGAGGTCGTCGAGGATGGAAAGTTCAGCGTTTCTGTACCCAACGATTTTTACTCGGTTGGCGGTGAGATCAGCATCACCTACAAAAAAATGACTGTGACCTTCCGGGTCGAGCTCATTCCCGTTACGCTGGAATCGCTTACCGTTGTGAAAAACCCCTACAAGGTCCGCTATCAAACGGGCACCTCGTTTGATGCCGAGGGCATGGTCCTTTGCGCCGTTTACAACGACGGTTCAACCAAGACTATCCCCGCCGAAAAATACGTTATAGACACCAAGGAGCTCACCCCTGCCGACGAGTCCGTTACCGTAAGCTACACCGAGGGGGAGACCACCAAGACGGTAGCCGTTCCCATTACTGTATCCGACGTTCTGCACGACGGTGCAGTGGTTGCCATGCTTCTTGGCGGCGATGCCATTGTACAATCGGGCAACAAGCTTTCCGATACCGATATGGAGATCAGCGTGATCTACGAGAGTGGCAACAGACGTCGCCTCACACAAGAGGAATACACCGTGTCGGGCGGCAACACCGTTGCCCAGCTTGGCAGGGCGTATAACATTACGGTAACCTATAACGAGGACTCTGCCATTTCGCTTGCAACCGGCGTTATCGTCCGCACGATCGTGCAGGGCGAGGACGGTGTGATCGTTGGCGGTAAGAGAAATCAAGAGGCGGAATACGCAGTTGTAGACGGTACGATCGTTTCCCAGGGTAAGAATACCGGCTTTGCCGGCGACTTTGCCAAAGCCGTTTTCAACGGAAATGAAGGCTCCGTTACATTCCAACTGACGTCCGAATCCGAGACTGTCGGCAACTTTACCATGCGTTGTGCAAACAGCTATTGCTGCTATGCAAACGGCGTTGATGCCGCGGCAGGATACGTGATGAAGCCCTTGCAGATCAACACCATTCTGGATCTGATCGTAAACGGGCAAGAGGTTGCCATTCCCGATTCTCTCGTTCTCAAGGGTTCCGGCCCTCACGGAAGCTTTGCCCCGTTGTACAACATTTATTACGACGTTGTTTTTGAGAATATTGCGCTCGAACCCGGAGAGAACACCATCAAGGTCAAGTTCAAGTATAGCACCAACGGTGCAGCAAACGTATGGGGACAATCTCCTTCTACGCTCAATATCGATTGCGTAAGCTTTGATGCTGTTGGAAACGAAATTCCCGATGATTTTGTCATTGAAAGAATCGAAATTTCTTCCAACTATCAGGTAAAGGTCAATCAACGCTTCGACCTCATCAAGCCCAGCGTTTATGCGCTTCTTGAGGACGGCACAAGAATCAGAGTTGACCAGAGCCTCTTTGACTTTGAGATTGCCGGTGGCGAGGAGGGCGCGATCCGTGTCACGTACGGAAAATACACGATCACGGCAATACTCAAGTCCAATCCGAGCGTGAGAGCAAGTCGGGAGATCGAGTCTATCGGTGTCAAGATCTTCAACGTAAGCCTTGAACAGGTAGACGATAAGGTCTATTACGTATTCCGCGGTACCCAATACGGCTGCACCGCAGAGGATCTGCAGTTCTTTGACGGAACAACGGTCTACGACCTGATCACCGAGATCAACGGTGGGGAGATCGTGTTTAAGATCGACGTTACTTTGCTGCCTGCGGGCGTGAAAATTTATCCGCACTTGAAGGTTCGCGGCGTCAATTATTTCAACGGTGAGAATGAAAACGGTGACATTATGGGCTACGAGCTGGTATTCACCAACCATCAACAAGTAACCCTGAACGGTCAGGTTTATGAGCTCGTCAGAGATTACAGTATGCCTTCTCTCAAAATCACCGCCGCAAACTAAATAACCCACACAGCCCACCCTGCCAAGCGGGGTGGGCTATATTACCAAGGCAATCAAATTTTATCTTGCATTCTGCAAGATAATGTGATATAATAACTTGTGTGTCCCGATCACTTAAAAAGAGGTGGCAATATGAAAGCACGTGAACAGATCAAAAAATTATCCATCGAGCAAAAGGCGGCGCTCCTGCAGGGCAAGACCGTTTGGACGACCTATGCCTTTCCTCATGCAGAGATCTCCGAGATCTTTTTGTCGGACGGACCGCACGGACTGCGCAAGCAAGCAGGCTCTGCCGACCATCTCGGACTGAATGCATCCATTCCCGCTACCTGCTTTCCCACCGCCGCAGGCATGGCAAACTCCTGGAACCTCGACCTTGCCGAGCGGCTCGGTCGCGCGCTGGGAGAGGAAGCCGCGGCAAACGACGTACACGTATTGCTCGGCCCCGGACTGAACATCAAGCGCAGTCCTCTTTGCGGCCGCAACTTTGAATATTTCTCCGAGGATCCTTACCTCGCCGGCAAAATGGCGGCAGCGTACATCAAGGGCATTCAGGCAAACGGCGTGGCGGCGTGCCCCAAGCACTTTGCTGTCAACTCACAGGAGCTTCGCCGCATGGCAATGAACTCCGTTCTTGACGAGCGCACCCTCCGTGAGATATACCTGACCGCATTTGAGATCGCCGTAAAAGAGGGCAAAGCCAAGGCGATCATGTCGGCTTACAATATGGTCAACGGCACCTACGCTAACGAAAACGCACATCTGCTTTCCGACATTCTGCGAAATGAATGGGGCTTTGACGGCTTCGTCGTGACCGACTGGGGAGCAGACAACAACCACACCGAGGGTGTCAGAGCGGGTTGTAACCTCGTTATGCCCGCACCCGGACCCGACTGTGCTCTGGGACTGATACAGGACTGCAAGGACGGCAAGATCGACGAATCCGTGCTGGATGCACGCCTTGAGGAGCTCCTCGGCGTGATCCATTCCACCCACGAGGCAGTCGCAAAAGCGCCCAAGAGCTTTGACGCAGACGCGCACCACGCGCTTGCCAGGGCGTGTGCCGCCGAGAGCATTGTGCTCTTGGAGAATGACGGCATCCTGCCGCTTGCCAATGATGCAACGGTAGCCGTTATCGGCGATTTTGCAAAATCCCCTCGCTACCAAGGTGCGGGATCCTCGCAGGTCAACCCCACAAAGGTGGACAATCTCTATGACTGTTTGACCGAAGCGGGCGTTACAATCACCGCCTACGCCAAGGGCTTTGACCGCAAGAACCCAACACCCGACCAAGCGCTCATCGACGAGGCCGTTGAGGTGGCAAAGAGCGCCGAGACCGTTTTTCTTTGCGTGGGACTTGACGAGATCCTTGAGTCCGAGGGTATGGACCGCACACACATCGACATCAGCCGCGCACAAAAAGCACTCATCGAGGCGGTTTGTGCCGTGAACCAAAACGTTATTCTTGTTCTTTCGGGCGGTGCACCCTTCGTTATGCCCGAAAAGGGAACCTATCGCGCAGCCATTCACGGCTACCTTGGCGGACAGGCAGGCGCAGGAGCAATGGCAGATGCCATCCTCGGCAAGATCAACCCGTCGGGTAAGCTGAACGAAAGCTGGCCGCTCTCCCTGGAGGACGTTTCTTCCAATCCTTACTTCCCGAGCAAGGAAAGAAGCGCCGAATACCGCGAGGGGCTCTACGTCGGCTACCGCTATTTTGAAAGCGCAGGCGTTCCCGTGCGCTATCCCTTTGGCTACGGACTCAGCTACACCTCGTTTGCTTACAGTGACATCAAGGTGACCGACAAGGACGTCAGCGTTACCGTTACCAACACGGGCGCGCGCGACGGCGCAGAGGTCGTACAGCTCTACGTTTCTTGTGAGGATAGCAAGATCTACCGCCCCGAAAAAGAGCTCAAGGGATTTGCAAAAATATTCCTTGCGGCGGGCGAGAGCCAACGTGTGACCATCGCATTTGACGACAAGACCTTCCGTTATTTTGACACCGCAGACAACGCGTGGGCTGTGGAGGATGCCGACTATGACGTCTGCATTGCCAAGAATGCACACGAGGTCGTTCTTTCGGGTGTGCTTCACGTGTCCGGCAAAAAGGTGACCGACAACGTGCCCGCATGCTACAAAAAGGCGGATATCAAAAATGTCGCCGATGCCGATTTCGAGGCACTTTTGGGGCACCCGATCCCCGACGGCAAATGGGGAGGGGAGATCACCGAGAACGATGCCCTCTGTCAGCTCTATTACGCCAAGGGCGCGTTTGCGCGCTTCCTCTACCGCATTCTGACCTCACTCAAGGAGAAGGCAGATGCCAAAGGCAAGCCCGACATCAACATTCTCTTTATCTACAACATGCCCATCCGTTCCATTGCAAAAATGTCGAACGGATTGGTATCCAAAAAGATGACCGAGGATATCCTCTTTATCATGAACGGTCACGCATGGCGCGGATTGGGTAGACTCATTGTGGATTTCTTCAAAAATCTTTCCCAAATGTCCAAATTCAAAAAAGCACTCAAAAAAGTTGACAATCAATAATTGCTTAAACGGATTACATTAGCCTATGAAATATGATTATCTCATCGTCGGGGCGGGACTGTTTGGCGCGACCTTTGCACAAAAGGCAACCGACGCGGGCAAGACCGTGCTCGTCATCGACAAGCGCCCACACGTGGGCGGAAACGTATATACCGAGGACGTAGAGGGCATTGCGGTGCACAAATACGGCGCGCATATCTTCCACACCAACGACCACCGCGTTTGGGAATACGTCAACCGTTTTGCCACCTTCAACCGCTACACAAATTCGCCTATGGCAAACTACCGCGGCGAGCTTTACTCCTTGCCCTTCAATATGCTCACCTTTAACAAGATGTGGGGCGTTATCACGCCCGACGAGGCAAAGGCAAAGATCGAGGAGCAAAAACGGGAGAGCGGCATCACAGATCCCCAAAACCTCGAGGAGCAAGCCATCAGCCTTGTGGGGACGGATATTTACGAAAAGCTGGTAAAGGGATACACCGAAAAGCAATGGGGCAGACCCTGCACCGATCTCCCTGCGTTTATCATCAAGCGACTCCCCGTCCGCTTTACGTATGACAATAACTACTTCAACGCACTCTATCAGGGCATTCCTACCGAGGGCTATACCGCCATGGTTGAGAGAATGCTCGAGGGAGTTGAGGTACGCCTTGGCGTGGACTTTTTCGAGCACCGAGAGGAACTCGAACCGCTTGCCGAAAAGATCGTTTACACGGGTGCCATCGATGCCTATTTTGACTATTGCTACGGTCCGCTGAATTACCGCAGCATCCGCTTTGAGAGCGAGGTGCTGGATACCGACAACTATCAGGGCAACGCAGTTATCAACTACACCGATGCCGAAACACCCTACACACGCATCATCGAGCACAAGCACTTTGTGTTTGGAACGCAGCAAAAAACCGTCATCTCCCGCGAATACAGTCAGGAGTGGACACCGGGCATCGAGCCCTACTATCCCATCAATGACGAAGCCAACAACGCGCTTTGTGAAAAATACAAGGCGCTGGCAAACAGGGAAGAGAAGGTCATTTTTGGCGGTCGCCTTGGGCAATACCGCTATTACGATATGGATGCGGTCATCCTATCCGCATTGGATGCCGCAGAAAGAGAGTTTGTATGAGCAACCAAAAGCTTTTAACCGTTACCGTGCCCTGCTACAACTCGCAGGACTATATGCGCACCTGCGTGGATAGTCTGCTTGCGGGTGGCGAGCGCGTGGAGATCATTATCATTGACGATGGCTCAACCGATGCCACGGGCGCGATCGCAGACGAATACGCAAGCGCGCACCCCACCGTTGTCAAGGTCGTCCATCAGGAAAACGGCGGCCACGGCGAGGGCATCAATCAAGGAGTTAAGCACGCAACGGGCAGATATTTTAAAGTGGTCGACAGCGACGACAAGATGAGCGAGGACTTTGTTGCATTCCTTGATGCACTCGAGAGTTGCGAGCAAGAGGGTGGCGTTGATCTTGCGGTCACGAATTACTATTACGTCCACACCGACGGCGTAGGGGATCGCTCCATCGACTATTCAAGTGTTCTTCCCAAAAACCGTATTTTTGAATGGAAGGATACAAAACGCTTCCGCTTGCACCAAATGCTTACCATCCACTCCTGCACCTTCCGCACCTCCCTCCTCAAGGATTGGGGAGAGCCCCTGCCGCGCAAGATCTTTTATGAGGACAACTTGATGATCTGCAAGGCGTTGCCGCGCGTGAAGAAGATGTACTATTTTCCGCACGACCTTTACCGCTATTGGATCGGTCGCCCCGACCAATCGGTGCAAGAGGCGGCAGTCATCAAGCGCTACACACACCAGCTGCTGGTCAGCGAAAAGAGCTTTATTGCTTGCGATCTTGAAAACGTCACCGAGCCAATGCTCAAAAAGTATTTGCGCCACGAGCTCTTCATGCTCTTTGGCATCTCCATTATGTTTGCACGCCTGAACAAATCCGACGAGGCGGATGCCAAGCTTGAGGAAATGTGGGATCATTGCAAAATGCACGACCTCAAATGGGGCAGACACTTCCGCCACCGCACCCCCCTTGCCATCATTTGCATGGGCGGCAAATTTGGCAGAGCGGTTGCAATCTTCTTTTACAGGATCGCCAACAAGATCGTTCGCTTCAATTAAAAAAACAACCGCACACACGAGGGCCGTGTGTGCGGTTGTTTGTTGCTTTATGCTTTTGTTTCTTCCACCTTTGGAGCGTTGTTTTTGGCATCGTTAAAAACGATCTTGTTCACAATAAAGAACACCACCATCGAAACACCGCCGTTGAGAACCGTTGTGCCAATGTTGTAGAGCCAACCGGGAACAAAGCTGCCTGCAACGGCTACCCAAACGCAGTTGATGGAGTTGACCACGCAGGTAACCACGCAAAACGCCAACAGATACCAAGCACCTTGGTAAAGCATATTGCCGTTGCTTCGGAAGACGTATTTTCTTTGAATAAAGAAGTTGATGACCTCACCGATCACCATAGCGATCATATACGCGGTAAAATAGGAAACACCGCCTTGCTCGGCACCGTAACCGATGATGTACCACTTAAAGTCAATGCCAAACAGGGTAATGTCAATACCGGGAAAGCCGAAATCGCGGTTGCCCAAAAAGGCAAAGGTGGCAGGCAAAAAGGTCAGGATCAAATATTTAAAAACGGTAATCAGGTTACTTACGATAATAAAAAGTCCGCCCTCGCGTACCCATACCGAAAGCTTGGGATGCTTCTCTACAAAATTCTCCCACAACTGCTTTAATTTCTGCATATTACACCTCCTGCGGTTTGTAACATCATTATAGCATATCTTTTTGATAAAGAAAAGACCTTTTTCAAAAAAACGGAATTTTCTTTCAAAAAACCTCCGAGACGCTTGCCTCGGAGGTTTTGATTTTTCACTGTTCTGTTTCTTCAAACGATTGCGCAGCCAACCACGCTTCCATCTCTTCGGGGGAGATCCGGATGGGTTGCGGCTCTTCTTCCTCTTGCGGCTTTGAGAGCCAATTGAGGAACATTCCCACCAAAAATCCCATGGCAATGGTTGCAAAAACGCCTATGAGATAGGCAATAAAGGTGATCTCAAAGCTTCCAAAAATGTCAATAAAATAAATGGAATAGTCACCGTACATATCCATGCCAAAGTTTCCAAGGTGAAAGCACCAGTTCAAAAACACGCCAAATCCAATGGCGGTGTAAATAAACACAAGGGATTTGCCAAAGGCTTCCCAGGTCAATTTGACCTTGTCGACCAAAATCAGATAAAAGCCGTAAAGCGCCATCGAAAGGTGGCACACCGCTTCGCTGACGTGCGTAAAGGTCGACATTTGCACGTGGTGCATAAAGTAATCCGCCCCCGGGCTGATAAAGAGCGCCAAAAACATTCCAAAGCCGAGAAAAGCAATGGTGCAGTTGGCAAAATCCTTGACCTTCTCACTCATAAAGGGGGTGAGCAAAATGATGGTGCAAATAAAGGGACTGATGTTCTCCAAAGTCATAAAGCCGTCCTGGAGCCATCCGCGCTCATACGCCGCGTAGTTCCAACAAAAGAAGCAAACGGCACAAACGATCAAAAACAGCGGATTGACTACGGGATTATTCAGCTTTTTGCGGAAGAAGCACATCAAAAACAGAGCCACGAAAAACACAAGAGCCAGCACGCTCAGCATGACCATGATGTGCATACTCAATTCCTCCCGTTGTTTTTATTGTCTTCTTCGTCTTCCTTGGTGGTTTCGTCCTCTTCGGGATCCTTGTCGCCGTCCTCGTCCTCTTCATCCTCCTCGGGCTCTACGATCTCAACGGTCGCGTTGCCAAACCAACCTTCCACCCAACCCTCGGGCCACTGCTCTTGGGGGAGCGTGGTTTTAATGACGAGATTTTCACATCCCGCAAACACGTCGGCTTCAATGGTGGTAACGGTGTCGGGCAAAAAGACCTCGGTCAATGCCGTGCAGCCGGAAAACGCACCGGCAGAAAGCGTGGTCAGACCGTCGGGAAGGATGACCTCGGTCAGCACCGTGCAATTTGCAAACGCATAGCCTTCAATTCGCAAAAGCCCCTCGTTGAGTGTCAGTGTCTCCAGGGCGTCGCAGCCGCGAAAAGCGCCAAAGCCAAGATAGAGAACGGTTTCGGGAATCTCGATCTCGGTCAAGGACGTGCAGTTCCAAAACGCCTCGGCGCCAATGGCAAGCAGACCGTCCAACAAATAGAACTTTGTAATTTCGGTTTGATTGGCAAAGGCTTGGTCGCGAATGCCAAGTACCTTTTTCTCATCGTGGTAAGCACCGAGGTAGATCTCGCCGCGCAGATTGGGGTAGGAGCCCAGAATTTCGGTAAAGTTTTGATTTTCGCTATCGGTATAAATAATACCGGGGGTGGTTTCATACTCCCAGACCGCCTCAATGACCAAGTCCTTGGTCACGCGCTTATAGGATGCACTCCAACCGTGCAGGTATGCGCCATCCTTAACCACCTTCGGGGGAACGGCATCCTGACCTTGCGTAATGCGCTGCTCAAGAGAGCCGCTAAGTAGCGTGCCGCCGTCAAGCTCAAAGCGCACCGTGTAGGTCTTTTTACCTTCAAAAAAGATGAGCGCCAAAAGAATGACGATCGCCAAAAATAAAACGGAGAAAACGAGTAAGATCTTCAGTTTTCCGGAATGTTTTTCTTTCATATTTGTTTCCTTTCATTAAAGATAATTCATTGTAACACGCCCGCGTGAAAAATTTGTGAACGTTTTGTAAACGCTGACAAAAAACGCTGGTTTTGAATGAAAAAACAAGCAAAAAAATATTGGAATTTTATTGACAAACAGGAGCTCTTGTGATAGAATTGGGGGGTGCGCCAAAAAAGACCTTTTTGGTGCGTAAATTGGAAGCGGAAAGGAAAGTTATGGAACTCTCGCTTGTAATTGCCGCCGCCACTTGTTTGGCTATGATTGCGGCGGTACTCTTTTTTCCAAAAGTGAATATCGGGCGAATCTCGCTCAGCTCTTATTGGGTGGTCACAGTTGTGGGGGCTATCCTGTTGCTCCTTTTGGGCGCGGTTGACATTGGAACTGTAGGCGCGGCTCTCGTGGCAGATACCGCCATCAACCCCCTCAAAATTCTCGTTTTGTTCATTTCGATGACGGTGCTTTCTATCTTTTTGGACGAGATTGGATTCTTTCGTTATTTGGCAAGCATTACCTTGCACAAAGCAGGGCATAGCCAAATGCGACTGTTCCTTATCCTTTATATCACAGTCTCGGTGCTCACGGTGTTTACATCCAACGATATTATCATCTTATCTTTTACGCCATTTATTTGCTACTTTGCAAAGAACGCGCACGTCAGCCCCATTCCGTATCTTGCCGCAGAATTTGTGGCGGCAAACACGTGGAGCATGGAACTCATCATTGGCAACCCCACCAACATCTATTTGGTAACGGCGGCGGGCGGAGATTTTGTCTCTTACGTTGCCATTATGATGATCCCAACCCTCGTTTCGGGATTGGTAGCGTTCCTTTGCTTGTATTTGCTGTTCCGCAAAAAGCTTTCCCAGCCCATGGAGGCAACGCCCGAGAACGTCAAAATCGAGGATCGCTTCTCTTTGATTGTAGGACTTGTTCACCTTGGCGTGTGCACCCTTCTGCTTGCCATCGGTTCTTACATCGGGCTTGATATGTGGCTTGTGTCTTTGGTGTCGGCGTTGAGCTTGTTGACCTTTACAGTCGTTCTTTCCGCCGTCCGCAAGGAAGCCCCCATTCACACCAAGGCGTGCTTGGAGCGTGCACCTTGGGAGCTCATTCCCTTTATTCTTTCGATGTTTGTGGTTGTGGAGGCATTGCACACCAACGGCGTGACCGACTTTATTTACGGAATGTTGAGCGGCTCGGCATCTGTTTGGACGTACGGCATTACCTCATTTCTTTCGGCAAACCTCATTAACAACATCCCCATGAGCGTGTTGTATTCTGCCATTCTTTCGGGTGGTGCTTCCTCGGCGGCGGTGTATGCCACCGTTATTGGCTCCAATTTGGGCGCGTGTCTTACCCCCATCGGGGCACTTGCGGGCGTTATGTGGAGCTCCATCCTCAAAGAGCATCATCTTAAATTCAGCTATGCGGATTTTCTCAAGATCGGCACGACCGTAGCGGTTCCTTCACTCATCGCGGCACTTGGAACGCTTTCCTTGGTATTTTGAAAGATCAGAAAGAAAAGGCACCCCGTGGGTGCCTTTTGTTATTTAAAAAATGAAATGTATAATGTATTTGCCATCTTGCAAAGCAAGAGAAAATGTGTTACAATAAAAGTTAAGAAGGGCGGTGAGAAGATTGTTTGAATGGATGGACGTGGTGTTCAAGATCGTTGTATTTTTGCTTTGGGCAGGGTTTGATTGGATCTTGATACGCATGATATCTCCCTATAACCCCAACAAGCCCGACTCTGCATATGTTATGATTCCAAACAAAACATTGGCAAAGATCTTGATTGAGGCGCGCAATCCGTGGCTCAAATATGTTAAGGTAAAGGATCGCAAAAAGCTGTGGCTCCCCGCTTTTGTCGCATATCTTCTTTTGGCGGCGGTGCTGTTAGCTTCACTTGTTTTGGTACTTTTGCCGCCAATGCCGTGTGAAACGGTTGAAATTCCGATCGGTCGATACGGGGGAAGGATGAGCGTTTCCACATACAACGAAAAAGTTCCGCTTTTACTTGTTATGTTGTTCTGTATTGTAGAAGTTTTGTGCATTCTCATTCCGACCTTGGTCGTTTTGTTTAGAAGGAAAGAAGAAAAGGTTGGCGGCAAGATCGGCTTCTCTCTTATCGTTTTGCTTTTCTTGTTTATGGCAGGATGGCTCGTTGTAAAATTGATATAAGAAAAGGCACCCGTGGGGGTGCCTTTTCTATGTTTATGTAACGGATTACCCAATGTTGGGCAGACTTGCTGCTGCGATGGATTGACCAACGCGGCGGCTGCTCTCGTCGGGCAGGTGGATGGTGATCTTTTCTGCCAGCTCGGGGAACTCGAGTGCGAGAACCTTTTGCGCGTTCTTGTGCAGGATGCTGCCGCCCTCGCCGGAGGATACGCGGCCCATCAAAAGGGCGTGCTTGATATCATAGAACAGAGCGTAGTAAGCAACGGCATAGCCGAAGTAAACGCCAATGGTCTCGTAGATCTTCTTAGCTCTTTCGTCGCCCTCTGCCATCAGCTTTTGAACTGCCTTGAGCTTTTCAGCGGGAGATGCATTCTCGTCAAGCTCGATGCCTGCTGCGGGAGCAAGCTTAATGACGGAATCTTGAGAGAAGTACTTAACGCCACAGCCGTAGTCGCCGGACCACTCGTCAACCATAGCATCCTTGTTGTAGTCTGCGGGAACGAATGCAAGCTCGTTGAGCCAACCGGTAATGTTGCCGTTGCCGTCAACGTAGCCGCCTGCCTCACTTGTACCCATAGCAACACCAAGAACGTTGTTGTCGCCAAGGTCCATAGCGCCTGCAAGTGCGGTAACGTCACCGTCGTTTGCAACCTCGATCGGAACGTTGCCAAGCTCTTTTGCAATGTCGGTGTAAATGTTCTTAACAACCTTTTCAAATGCCTCGGGGTTCTCATTCTTTACCTTGAGGAACAGGGAAGAGGTCATAATGCGGTTACCGATAACAACACCCGCAGTAGAAACGCCAATGCCGTCAACGCGAGGCATCTTAGATGCCGCGGTCTTCATTGCGTCCATAATGCCTGCATAGTGGTAAGAGGGATCGTTTTGCAGCTTGGGGAACCATACGACTTCCTCGGAGTAGGTAGCTTCACCCTCAACAACAGAGGAGACCTTGCGGTCACTGCCACCTGCATCAAAGCCGATGCGGCAGCCGTCCAGGTGACGGCCAACGGGGGATGCGGATTCCTTGGTTACGGGAGCCTCTTCGAAAGGAACGTGAATGACCTCAAACGGAGCTTCATAAACGCCGGACATAAAGTCGCGGTCAAAATCGCGGTAGCCGCCTACCGAGTAGTCAGCCTTGATGCGGTCGGCAATGACCTTGGAGCCGGCAATGATGATCTTATAACCGCCGCGCGTCCAGAGCAGAGTCTTTACAAGGCGCTCAACAAACTCGTGGTTTTCTTCGTCGTGACCGGTTCCGTCCTTGAATATCTCAACGGTGTAGGTGGAGGTCAGTCCGTCATTTCTTTCCAGACCAATGGTCAGCTTTTGGCCGCCCTCTTTGGCAACTGCAGCTTCAAAATCGCGGTAAACGATCGCCATCGGCATAAAGCCGGGATCGAGCGGAGCATTCATTTTAAGCTTCATAAATGGTTCTTCCTTTCTTTATGGTTCTTACAACGTTGATGTTTTCGTCAGCAATGATGATATCGGCATCCTTGCCACATTCAAGAGAGCCGATGCGGTCGGCGCAGTGAATAGCGGTTGCAGGGTTGAGGGATGCCATTTTGAATACCTCGTTTACGGGGAGGGCGGTGTGGTCAAGCACGTTCTTGACTGCGTTGTTGAGCTTGAGCACGCTGCCTGCAATGGTACCGTCGGCAAGACGGCACTCGATTCCCTTGAGGAAGATGGGTTGTCCGCCAAGATCGTATTCGCCATCGGGCATACCGCCGGCGCGGGTGCAGTCGGTGATGAGCACCATCTTGTCGCCCTTTACCTTGGCAACGATGGAGTAAAGACCGGGATTGATATGGAACGTATCTGCAATCACTTCAACAGATACGTTTTCGGATGCCAGCGCCGCGCCAACAACACCGGGGTTGCGGTGGGCGAGGGCAGACATTGCGTTAAAGAGGTGGGTTGCATGGTTCACGCCGTCGCGTGCCGCGCTCATTGCCTCGTCAAACTTGGCATCGGTGTGTCCCATCGAAACGAGAATCTTGGACTTTGCCACAAGACATTTGATGCACTTGTGGCCGGGGTCCATCTCGGGTGCGAGGGTTACGGATGTAATGATATCTGCGTTCTCCAAAATGAAGTCAGCATCGGGAACAAGGATGTTCTCCTCGGCTTGCGCACCCTTCTTGGAGGGATTGATGAACGGACCTTCAGCATGAACACCGATGATCTCGGCGCCGTCCCAGGTCTTGCTTTCTTCCTTAACGGAGCGGACTGCGTTGAGCGCGTCGATGATCTCATTCTTTGCTACGGTCATAGTGGTGGGCAGGAAGGAAGTAACGCCGTTTTGCGCAACTCCGTATGCCATCTTTTTAATGCCCTCGGGCTTGGCGTCGCAGGTGTCCTCGCCGAGGTAGCCGTGAATGTGAATGTCAACAAGACCGGGAGCTACGTAGTTGCCGCACGCGTCGATAACCTCGGCACCCGCGGGAACGGTGTCAACAATTCCCTCAATTTTGCCGGTCTCCTTGGAGAAAGCGAGTGCTTTTCCTTCAACCACGGCATCGGGGAGCACGATCTTGCCGCCAATGATATATGTCAATGCCATAAAAAAGATCCTCCTTTACTGAAAACGGATTCAATATTGATACCTTAAGTATAGCAAATTTTTACCAATAAAGCAATACCTTTTGCGATATTTTTTTATTTTATAAAAAAACACGTCGAATTTACAAAAAAATATATTCTCTTTGACGGGTTTGTGCACTATTCTGCACAAAAGTGATTTTTTTGTGAAAAAAAGGTTGTATTCAACAAAAAAATATGATAAAATTATCCCATATTCTGAAAATCAGGATATAGAAAAAGGAGGATAAAAAATGAAAAACGGTTTTCTCAAAGCACTCGGTTTTGATCCTGTTGCAAAGCAAACAAGCATCAAGACCGAAATCGTCGCAGGTATTGTTACGTTCCTTGCAATGGCGTACATCCTGACGGTTAATCCCGCACAGATTCTCGTTGGTGCAGATGCGGCATATTGGCCCTCTGTATTCATTGCAACCGCTCTCGGTGCTATCATCGGCACACTTCTGATGGCGTTCCTCGCAAAAATGCCTCTGGCACAAGCCTCCGGTATGGGCCTTAACTCCCTGCTTGGCGGTCTGGTTGCACTTTGGGCAGCTGACACCTACGGTGTTCGCTTCACCCTCGGTCAGGCGTTTATGATGGTTCTCATCTCCGGCGTTCTCTTCCTCGCTCTTACCCTTATCAAAATCAATGGCAAGTCCTTCCGTGAGCTGGTATTCGACGGTATGCCCGTAGCAGTCAGAAGCTCCATTTCGGTTGGCATCGGTCTCTTCATTGCTTACATCGGCTTCCAAAACGCAGGTGTTATCGTATCCGACCCTTACGTACAGGTCGGCCTTGCGAATTTTGCCGACATTGAAAGCTGCAAGCCTGCTCTGGTAGCTCTCATCGGTTTGTTCCTCATTGCCATTCTCGATAAACTCAACGTTAAGGGTTCCGTTATTCTCGGCATCCTTGGCGCAACCCTGATCGGCATTCCCTTTGGTGTTACCGATCTTGCAGTTCTCGCAGGCGACGGCGCGGTTTCCTGGAAGTTCTGGGAAAACTTTTCTAACTTCTTTGCAGGGGATAACTCCGTATTCCTCTCCTTCGTCAGCGTCTTTAAGGACGGTCTCGTTCCCGAGGGAGGCAGCGTATTCACCGTTATCATGGTCATCATCACCATGTGCATGATCGATATGTTTGACACCATGGGCACCATCGTTGGCTGCTGCGGCGGCAACAGAGTTCTTTCCGACGAGAACAACAAGCCCCACAACTACGACAAGATCATGATCTCCGATGCAGTAGCAACCTGTGCAGGCGCTATGCTCGGTACTTCCACCGTTACCACCTTTGTTGAGTCCGGTGCCGGCGTATCCGCAGGCGGCAGAACCGGTCTGACCTCGTTCACCACTGCTTGCATGTTCTTCCTTGCTATGTTTGCAATGCCTGCATTTGCAGTCATTCCCGGTGCGGCAACCGCAGCAGCGTTGATCTACGTTGGCGTTCTGATGATGAAGAACAACATCAAGAGCATTGACATGAGCGATGCCATCAGTGCAACCGCTGCATTCCTCACCATCGTTATCATGCTTCTCTCCTACTCCATCACCAAGGGCATTGGTATGGGTATGGTCACCTACACGGTTATGTCTGCAATCGCATACCTTGTTGGCCTTGTTAAGTATGCCATCGACAAGAAGGAAAAGCCCGCATGGAACGTATCCGTTGTTGCTCTGATCGTAACGGCTCTGTTCTGCGTTTACTTCTTTGTTCCCGTAACGCTCTGATACGGATCATCTAAAATGAAAAAGGGGCTGTCGCGCTGCGACAGCCCTTGCTTTATCTTTTGCTTGCATTTCGGCTTTTGGTGTGCTATAATGGAGCTATAGTAAAAAGGAGCGAAAAATGAAAAAGAAAAAATTACTGATTGTGATTTGTGCGGTGCTGATAACTGTCGGCGTCGGACTTGGCCTGCTTTTTTGGTGGCAGTCCATCAAAGATGCGACGGAGGAATCCCCGCAGGATGAGATATACGAATTGAACATGAACACCGATTTTCCCCTGCCGCAAAATCTGCCCGACGGAGAGGGCAGACGCGTGCGCGTGATCCTGCTTTTGGGGCAGAGCAACGCCACGGGGTGCTCCCTGACAAGCTATCTCGAAGAGGGCGTGGGGGCACAAAAATACGCGGAGTACGAGTCGGGGTATCCCTCGGTGCTCATCAATTATTGCCTTGACGACCACAAATACACCTCGGGCGGCGAGTTTTTGCCCGTGGACCTCTCTTGCGCCGCAGGCAGGGGGTGCTTTGGTCCCGAGGTCGGCATGGCAGAGGTGCTTTCAAAAACCTATCCGGAGGAGACGGTCGTGATCCTCAAATACACCATGTCGGGGTACTCGTTGCATCACCATTGGCTCTCAAATGGGGAGCGCGGCTCTATTTATGGGGCGTGCATGGCGTTTCTGCAAACCTATCTGCAAGCCTTGCAAAGCAGCAACTACGATGCGCGCATCTGCGCCATCTGTTGGATGCAAGGGGAGTCGGACACCACCGATTTTAAAGCGTCACACTATTACGAAAACCAAACCAAATTCGCATCCTATCTGCGAGAGGATCTGGCAGCCTACGCCGAGGAGGGGGGCATCTATTTTATCGATGCGGGCATTTCCAACAGTCCTTACTGCGAGCCTGCTTACCCCGCCATCAACGAGGCAAAGGTGCGGTTCTCAAAGGACTCGGCACTCAATCTCTATTTTCCCACCATCGAGGCAGGCTTTACCGTTCACAAAGAGCCTGAGGGCGATCCCGATTGGGGACACTATGATGCGATGAGCGAAATCAAGCTCGGGCACTTGTTTGCCGATCTTGTCATTCAAGCATACGGGGAGCACGCCCCAAAATAAAATACTTGACATTTTTTCCAAAGTGTGATATACTAATGCCACATAAGACTGCTTTGTTGGCAAAAAGGTATATACTTGCAATATGGGCGAGTGTTTCTACAAACCACCGATAATGGTTGACTACCGGATCAAAACTCCCGTGGTCAACCTTTTTGTTTTTTGGGTGACCGCAAAGGAAACACCAAGCACTCGGGCGCATATCTTGTATATCACAGCAAAAAAATTGACACATCAAAACAGATAGGAGATAAAAAATGAAATTATGGATAGATGGCAGAGAGGTAGAAGCCGCTGCCGAACAGTCCCTTTTGGAGCTTGTTACCCAAATGGGACTGGTGAGCGGAAAGCTTTCCACCGACCCCTTGGTGGCAAAGATTTCCGGCCGCGTATTTACGCTCAATTATATTCCCGTCAGACAAAAGGACGTTAAGGTGCGCGAATCGATGCGCCGCGCCATTGCGGCATCGGGTGGCGTCATTCGCCTGATGCGTTACACCGACCCCATCGGTCGCGATGCTTACCGCCGCACCGCACAGTTCATCCTCTTTTTGGCACTGAGCCGCCTGTGGCCCGAGGCGACGGCAAAAATGGGCTGCACCGTTGGTGCAGGCGCTTATTTTAAGGTGGAAGGAGCCAAGAATTTTTCCGCAGAGCGCTTGAAGAAAGAGGTCGAGCACATTGTCACCGAGAACATCACCCTTAACCGCCGCAGACTGCCCACCGCCGATGCGATCGCGTACTTTCTTGAAAGAGGGCAGGACGACAAGGCAAGATTGCTCAAGTACCGCAAAAAAGAGAGAATTGACCTCTACGAGGTAGAGGGCTTTGCCGATTACTACTATGGCGAAATGGCAGCCACCACGGGATTTTTGCGCTCTTGGGAGATCCTGCCCGCCGCCGAGGGCTTCATCTTCGTTTTCCCCGATGCAAACGATCCCGACCGCGTGTCCCCCTATCGCGAGATGCCAAACTTCTTCTCGGTCTACACCGAGGGCAAGCGTTGGGGCGAGCTGATGGGCTGCGAAACAGTTGCAGACCTCAACGAGCTGGTTGAGTCGGGCGGAGTGCGTGAGCTGATCCGCGTCAACGAGGCGTTGCACGAAAAGCGCTTTTCGCAAATCGCCGATATGATCTGCGAAAGAGGTGCCAAAGCCGTTATGCTGGCAGGCCCCAGCTCTTCGGGCAAGACCACCTCGGCTAACCGTCTGGCAACGCAGCTGCGCGTGCACGGCAAAAAGCCGATTTTGATGAGCCTTGACGATTACTACCTCGACCGCGACAAGATCCCCACAGAGCCCGACGGTAGCGTTGACCTCGAACACATCAACACCATTGATACCGCGCTTTTTGCCGAGCATCTTGGCAAGCTCCTTGGCGGTGAGGAAGTGGAAATTCCCGTTTTCAACTTCAAACAAGGCAAGAGAGAATGGCTTGGGCATCGCATGCGTTTGTGCGAGGACACCGTCATTATCGTGGAAGGACTCCACGCCCTCAACCCCGTTCTTCTGCCCAAAGAGATGGACGTGAGCAAGGTGTTCAAAATGTACGTCAGTCCTATCTTGCCCCTCAATCTTGACGATCACAACCGCATCGCAAGCCGCTATCTGCGCCTGTTGCGCCGCACCGTGCGCGACTACGAGACAAGAGGCTCGTCCGTCCAACAAACGCTTTCTATGTGGGATTCGGTTCGCCGCGGCGAGGAAAGATGGATCTTCCCCTATCAGGAGAACGCCGACGTCATCTTTAACAGCTCCACGCTTTATGAATTGGCAGTGCTCAAGCGCCACATCTTCCCGCTTTTGCAGGTCATCGGAGCCGACGACGATTGCTACGACCAAGTCCGCGCAATGGTCAAGATCCTCAACTACGTTTACGAGGCAGACGTCGACGATGAAATCCCGCCCACCAGCATCGTGCGCGAGTTCATCGGCGGCAATAGCTTTTATCGTTAATCAACCCAAAACGCCATCACACTTCAACGTGATGGCGTTTTTTGTTATATGAAATCAATCAAAAAATTCATCGATCCGGCACCCCATTGCTTCGGCAAGCGAAGGCAAAAGAGCAATATCGGGATAGCATTTTTCTCGCTCCCATTTGGAGACGCATTGTGCCGTTATGCCAAACAGATCTGCAAATTGACTTTGTGTCAAGCGATTCTTTTGACGAAATTCTTTTATTTTCTGTGCAATAATGATCTTTCGTACACGGAAAGACGTATCACCGATTTCTTTTTCGTATTCAGAACAAAACATTTTTACCTCCTCAAAAAACATATCTCTACCCAAAAGCAAAAGTCCATATCACCATTATACTCAAATATTGAGTATTTGTCAATACTCAAAATATGAGTATGATAAACTTTTTGTATAGTTTCATGCAAGGAGTAGGGTATGAATTATCGTATACGGATGAGAAATTTACGCGAGGACCATGATCTGACGCAAAAAGAGGTTGGAGCAGTAATCAACAAATCTCAACAAGGGTATAGCCACATTGAAGATGGCAGAGCGGAGCTGAAGATTGATGACATGATCAAGCTATGCCGTTTTTACAAGGTCAGCGCAGACTATTTCATTGGACTGACCGACACGCCGTAATAAAACATCCCCAACGGTCAAGGTTGGGGATTTTTTGTCATCCGCTTGCAATTCTTCTCAAAAAATGCTATAATGGTTGCAACAATACACACGTCAGATAGAGGAGGGCTTTTATGAAGATCCAAGGCGTCATTTTTGATATGGACGGAACGCTTGTCGACTCTCTTGCGTTCTGGGACTGTTTTTGGAAGGATATGGGAAAGAAGTATTTTGGAGATCCCGATTTTCGCATGGACCCCGTGCACTTTGATACCCACGTGCGCACGATGACCTTTGGCAAAGCCATTTCTTATCTTCACGGCTATCTCAAAATTCCCGCCTCTTCCGAGGAGTTTGATGCGTTTGCCGCCGATTACGTCCACCGTTTTTACACCACCGTGGCAACGGCAAAGCCGGGTGCGCGCGCGCTTTTGACCGCTTTGCGCGAGCGTGGTGTGCGGATGTGTCTTGCCTCTGCCACCGACCGCCGTTACCTCAATATTGCACTTGAGAGCTGCGGACTTGCCGAATTTTTCACACCCGAAACCATCATTTCCTGCTCGGATATTGGAATGGGGAAGGAGCGTCCCGACGTATTTTTGGCGGCGTGCAAGGTTTTGGGAACGCCACTTGCCGAGACCGCCGTGTTTGAGGATTCCGCCCTCGCACTCGAGACGGCAAAGGGCGCGGGATTTGTTACCGTTGGCGTTTATGACTCTCACCATTCTTCCACCGAGCGGCTCTCTGCCGCCGCCGACCTCTATCTTGGAGAGGGCACGACCCTTGCGGATGCCCTGTCCCATATGGAGCTGCCCGAAAATGGAGGAACTGTATGATTTCCCCCGAGGCAAAATGGATATGGGTCAATGACTGTCCGCAAAAAAACGAATACGCCTATTTCGAGGCGGAATACGATTGGGGTGGGGAAACGGCACTTTTTTCGATTGTCGCCGAAACGGATTACATTCTTTTCGTGAATGAAAAACGGGTAGCCTTTGGACAGTTTGCGGGGTATCCCACCGAAAAATATTGCGACGAATTGGATATTACCGCCCACAGCCGCGAAGGGAACAACCGCATCCGCGTGACCGTGCGCTACGAGGGCATCAACAGTGCAACGCACATCAATGACGGTGCAGGTGTTATCTTTTCACTCTCTTTGAATGGGAAAGCCGTCCTTGTCAGCGGTGAGCAGATCCGCGGCGGCTACGACAACCGCTATTTGCAGCACGTCGATCGGCTCATCACCGCACAGTTGGGGCTGACGTCGGGCATGCGGAGCGGGGAATGCTTTGCAAAAAGCAGCTGTGTAATTGTGGATAAGACCTACAACGTCAAGCCGCGCCCCGTTCAAAAAACAAAGATGGGTAAGGTGATAGAGGGAGAGCGCGTTTCTGTCAATAGCAACGTCTACGATCTTGGTTGCGAGGTGGCAGGGTATCTCTTTTTGCATATCCGCACCGAGCGTGCAGGGCAGTTGCAGGTTGCCTATGGCGAGCATATTGCCGACGGTTGTGTGCGACAGTGCATCGGTCATCGCGATTTCTCGCTGGATTTTGCATATGAAGCAGGAGAACATTTCTTTGAGCAGCTCTTCATTCGTGTAGCGGCACGTTATCTTCAAGTCAACGCTCCCGAGGGGGTTGAGGTGCTTTCTGTCGGGCTTTTGCCAACGCTCTATCCCGTTACCGAAAGAGAACACACGCTCAAAGGGATTGACGGGCGCATTTACGAGACGTGTGTGCGTACCCTGCGTCTGTGTATGAACTTGCACTATGAGGATTGCCCGTGGCGCGAGCAAGCGCTCTACGTGCTGGATGGTCGCAACCAAATGCTGTGCGGCTATTATGCGTTTGAGGAGACCGAATTTCAGCGCGCCAATCTTGTATTCATGGCAAAGGGGACACGCCCCGACGGGCTTTTGGAATTGACCTATCCTGCCGTCAATACCCCCGCCATTCCTTTCTTTAGCCTGATGTATCCCGTTGCGGTATATGAATATGTCAAGCATACGCAGGACGAGAGTATTCTCGCCCAGGTAATGCCCACGATGCTTGCCTTTATGCAAGCATTTCTTTCTCGCGTAGATGAAAGCGGCTTGCTTGCCGAGCTCGAAGCTCCCTATTGGAACTTTTATGAGTGGACGCGGGAGAGCGACGGCGCGGCAAAGGACGGCAGATACCATCTCATCCTCAACTGCGCATTCGTCTACTCTTGTACGCACTTTTTAAAGCTGTGTGAATTGACGGGGACATCCTTTGCAGTCGATCTTGACCGCATCAAGCTTGCGATCGAGCATACGTTTTGGAATCGTGAGAGCGGTGTGTTTTCTCTTTCCCCTGCGTGTCCCGGGGTGGCGTCGCAGCTTGGCAACGCTATGGCGCTCCTGATCGGCTTGGGGGACTTGCGAACCGTAAAAGCCATCAAAGAAGACAAGACACTCATCCCTGCCTCGCTCTCTATGTTGACTTTTGTTTATGATGCGTTGATTGCGCGCGATACGGAGTACAAAGAATATATCCTTTCCGATATGCGACAAAAATACGGGCAAATGCTGGCGGCAGGTGCTACGTCGTTTTGGGAGACCATTGACGGAGAATCCGCTTTTGGCAAAGCAGGCAGTCTTTGCCATGGCTGGAGCGCAATTCCCATTTATTATTACCACATTCTCGGTCTGTGTTAAAGGAACACTTTACGGGGGACGCAAGGAGCGTTCCCCGTGTTTTTTTCTTACCACGAACCGCTTTTTTTCTTGACAAACAAGCAGGGATATTGTATAATAAAGATAATAATTCTATGATGGGGCGGTATGCGCTCTCATACAAAAAGCTTGCAGGAGGGAAGAGATGACAAGTCACAAAAAAATCAAAATTCTTGCCATAGTCGGCCCTACGGCAAGCGGAAAAACGGCGGTCTCCATTGAGGTTGCCCGTCGCTTGGGCGGCGAGATCGTCTCCTGCGACTCCATGCAGGTCTATCGCCGCATGAACATCGGTACGGCAAAGCCGACAAAGGAAGAAATGTGTGGCATTGTGCACCATCTCATCGATGCGGTCGAGCCCGACGTGGCATTCTCCTGCGCCGACTACGTCACTATGGCAGGCGAGGCTGTCCGCGAGATCGACGCACGCCAAAAATTGCCCATCCTTTGCGGCGGAACGGGGCTTTACCTCGACCGTTTTTTGTGTGGCGAGATGGAAGAAACGCACGCCGACGAGGGCTTGCGCGCATCCCTGTTCGCTTTTGCCGAGCGCGAGGGTGCACTTGCTCTGCACGAGCGGTTGCGCACAGTCGACCCCGAAAGCGCCGATGCCATTCACCCAAACAACGTCAAGCGCGTGGTGCGCGCCTTGGAGATCTTTGAACAAACGGGCATCCCGAAAAGCGAGTTCGACCGCCGCTCACAAGCGGTGGAGTCTCCCTTTGAAGCCGTTGTCGTCGGTCTTTTCTAT
The DNA here is from genome assembly GCA_045594605.1 of Eubacteriales bacterium. GTDB lineage: Bacteria > Bacillota > Clostridia > Oscillospirales > CAG-272 > UMGS1865. The sequence continues at coordinate 3,320 of JAZNYU010000225.1, read as the reverse complement.
CCGCGCCGCGAGGTGCTTTACGAGCGCATCAACCGCCGCGTGGACATAATGATGGCGGACGGACTGCTTGAGGAAACGCGCGGGCTTTTGGAGGAGGGCGTATTTGACGTCAACCTTACCGCGGCGCAAGCCATTGGCTACAAGGAGCTGCTCGGGCACCTGCGCGGTGAGGAGACACTCGCCGAGGCTGCCGAAAATCTCAAAACCGCCACCCGTCGCTATGCCAAGCGCCAGCTCACCTGGTTCTCGGCAAAGCCCTACGTCCGTTGGGTGGATATGGAGCGCGACGGAAAGCTGCGCTCCCTTGACGAAGTCTGTGACGAGATCGTTTCTCTCTTCCGGGGAGAGGAGGGTTCACCGTGACAAGAAAAGGCTTTTTGCAAAAATACGCACTCCGCATAGCCGTTATTCTGGCAATGCTGGGGTTGATCGTTTACACAGTGGCACACGCTATGGGCTTTGCCATGGGCAACGTTCTCACCACACCCGTGCGCCGCATTACCGATACGCAGATCACCTCTGCGCAGGGCTATCTCTTCCGCAACGAGGAGGTGCTCACAACAACAAATACGGGATTGGTCGACACCTTGGTCGAAAACGGTACCAAGGTTGGCAAAAACGTCTCGGTCGCCAAGGTGTGGTCCACCGCCGCAAGCGGCGAGGAACTCGCCGCGGCACAGCTGAAGCTCTCGCGCATCAACCGCGCTATCCGCATCCTAGAGGATAGCCAGCTCAAGGCGGGAACGCCGCTTTCCGAGGCGAACAAATACCGCGCCGAATACACCGCGCTCTACCGCGAGATCAGCGCAGCTACTGAGGCGGGCAGACTGGATAGGATCCCCGCGCTTGAAGAAAAGCTGCTCATAGCGCTCAACCGCTACGTTTCCTTGGTGGGAGAGACCGACGAGACAAAAGCGCACTTGCAAGCCCTGCGGGATGAAAAAGCTGACCTGCTCGGGTCGGCAAGTGCAGTCGAGGTCAAAAGCGAGACTTCCTCGGGGCTTTTTTACGATGGCGGATACGTAGACGGCTTTGAGGGCGCGTTCAGCACCGCCGCTTTGGAAAAGCTTACCCCCGACACCTTGCACACACTCATCGAAAGCACCCCCGAGACTCCCGAGGGGCAAACGGTGGGCAAGCTGGTGTATGGGTACGAATGGTATCTGGCGCTCGAACTTTCCCCATCGGTTGCATCGAGCTTCCGCGCGGGTAGGGAATACCGCTTTACCTTTCCCGAAAACGACGATACCGAAGCAGTCCTGACGCTTGAAAAAACGGTTGTTGGCGAGGGCACAGTCCTTGCCGTGTTCCGTTGTGAGGATCACCCCAACGACTTTTTGTTCTACCGCGAGCAAACGGTTGAGATCGTTGTGGGAGAGACCGAGGGCTTTTATATTCCCGAGTCCGCACTCGTCACCGAGGACGGCGTAATGGGTGTTTACGTTTTTGAGGAGAGCACCGTGCGCTTCCGCAAGGCGCACATCATTTGGATGGGAGAGGGCTATGCTATTGCAGAGCTCCCCGGAGAGGGCTCCTCAACCGAGCTTGCCGAAAACGATATCCTGATCGTTTCAGGCAGCGATCTTTACGAAGGGAAGGTGTACCGATGACGGCTTTTTCATACGTGGATGAAAACCTTGCTGCGATCCGCGCGCGCATCGATGCGGCAAGAGCGCGGTCAGGCACAGACCGCGAGGTCACGCTTTTGGCGGCGGTCAAATACACCGATACCGCGCACATCAATTATTTGCACAGCCTTGGCGTGTGTGACATTGGCGAGAACCGCGTGCAGCAGCTCCTGGAGCACTGGGACGCGCTTGACCGCAAGGATCTGCGCGTGCATTTTATCGGCACCCTGCAAAAAAACAAGGTCAAATATATCATCGATAAGGTGTCCATGATCCACTCGCTGGATAGTCTTTCGCTTGCCGCCGAGATCGAAAAGCAAGCCGCCAAGCACGGTATTGTGATGGACGTTTTGGTGGAGATCAACAGCGGCATGGAAGAAAACAAGAGCGGGATCGCGCCCGACGGTGCCGCAGAATTTTGCAAAGCCCTTTCGCAATTTTCGCATTTGAGGCTCTGCGGATTTATGACAATGGCGCCAAAATGTGAAAAAATTGAGGAATATCGAAAATATTTTCGCAAAACTTCTCAATTATGTCTTGACATTTGGCAAAAAACACTTCATAATATAGATAGGCCCATTTTGTCGATGGGAATGTCCGATAGCTTTGAGGTCGCTATCGAGGAGGGCGCGGATATCGTTCGCGTCGGGCGCGCACTGTTTGCGCCGCACAACAATTAGTATTTTGTATGAGGAACATATAGGAGGCACAAAATGAATTTACTGAAAAGATTTGTTCGTAATGACAATGCGGATTTTGACGAGAGCTACGATGAGAACGAGCTGTACGTAATGCCCGAGGATATCCAGATCCCCGAGGAAGTTACCAACAGCGTTTCCGCATTGGAGAACCCCGCACGCAAGGATCCCGAATTCCGTCCTGCAAGCGCAGCCGATAAGGTATCCCTGAAGCTGCTCCAACCCAAGAGCCACATCGAGGCAACCAAAATTGCCGACAAGCTCAAGGACGGTTGCATCGTTCTGCTTGACATCAGCCGCCTGACCAAAGAGCAGGCACACCGTCTGGTCGACTTCTTGTCCGGCGTTGCATACGTGCTTGGTGGCGAAATGATCAGAACCAACAAAAACACCATCGTTATCTCTCCCTCCGGTGTTGACATCTCCGGCTTTGCTCCCGACGTAGAAGCACCTGCCGCAGAGCCCCAACCCGAAGAAGCGCCCGCACAGGAACAGGGCGGACTGACCGAGGAATACGAAGAGGAAGCATAATCTTGCGTAATCCCTGCGCATAAAAGGCTGTTGCGGTTTGCGCAACAGCCTTTTGCTATCAAAGAGTTTTTATAAATTGATTGACAAGACATAAAAAGCAATTCCGCGGGGTATTTGTAAAAAACATTCTGCCGCCGCAGGAATTTTGCTTTTAGGCTTCCCCTCAAGGGGAAGGCTATCGGTATGCAAAATGTTTTTGCAAGTACGATTGAACTTTTTAAAGGAGAACCCTATGATCTACGTGGTCAATCTTATCAAAAATATTGCACTGGCGCTTTTGAGCGTTTTAGACGTTGCCATGTTGGCGCGCGCCATTCTTTCGTGGATCGATCCGATGGGGGACGGACCCCTGGCATCCTTTTTGTATGCCATCACCGAGCCCATCATTCTGCCGTTCCGCAAGCTGTTTGAAAAAATGAATTGGTTCGTTGGCTCGCCCATTGATATGGCGTTTATGTTCGCC
>JAZNYU010000224.1:0-7026 GCA_045594605.1 Eubacteriales bacterium | reverse complement strand
GTAGTCCGATTTTGCGCGGTTGACAGTGTCTGCCGCCGCCTCGCTTTGATATGGAATGAAATAGGCGTGCGGCTTTTCGCAGCCTATGTGCAATTGCTTGGGGTCTTGATGGTATCTAAAGTCCAACATTTTGTTATCCTTCCTCCCCGATGGGGATAAAAATAATTCAAGTTTTTTTGCGGTAACAACTTTTTGCCTCCCCTTGCACAGGGGAGCCTTTATAAAGGTTCGTTGCCTTTCTTACACATCTATAGCTATAGCACTCAAACTCTTTAGAATCAACTGATCAGCCCTGCCTCGATGCTGAACAGTCCCTTGATGTGCTCGCGCAGGAGCGGATTTTGGGCAAGGTCGGGGTCGGTGGCAAGCAGCTCGCGTGCATCGGCGGCGGCTTCGGTGAGCACCGAAATGTCCTCGCCTGCATCGGCAAGACGGAAGGAAAGTCCGCCACTCTGCCGCACCATGCCGCCCTCGGCGGTTGCCAAAAAGTCACCCGGACCGCGTTGTGCCAGATCCTGCTCGGCAATGCGGTAGCCGTCGTAGGTGGTGCGCATGACCTCAAGACGGTCGCGCGAGGTGCGTGAGACCGCTCCGTCGCCGCCCATTACAAGGATGCAATGGGATTTGCGCACGCCACGTCCCACACGTCCGCGCAGCTGATGCAATTGCGAAAGTCCAAAGCGTTCGGCGTTCTCCACGATCATCAGCGCCGCATTGGGCACGTTGACGCCAACCTCGATAACGGTGGTGGAGACCAGCACGTCGACCTCTCCCTCGGCAAAGGCGTGCATAACGGCATCCTTTTCTTTACTCTTCATGCGACCGTGCAAAAATGCGACACGGCACGCGGGGAGTGCTTTTTGCAGCTCCTCGGCAAAGGTGATCGCCGCTTTGAGAGGCGGCTTTTCTTCTCGTGCGAGGAAAATCTCGTCAAGGTCGGAAAGCGTAACCTCTTCGGGTTCTTTTTCCTGTTCTTCGACCGCGGGGCAAACCACGTAGACCTGTCCGCCCTCGTCGACCTGCTTTTGAATGAACGCATTGAGCCGCGCGCGGTAGGTTTCGTCGACCACAAAGGTATCAACTTTTTGTCTGCCGGCGGGCATTTCGTCAATGCGGGAAATATCAAGCTCCCCATAAAGCACCAGCGCGAGCGAGCGCGGAATGGGGGTAGCACTCATGACCAACAGGTGTGCGTTTGTATTCTTTTCTGCCAGCTTTGCGCGCTGACGTGCACCAAAACGGTGTTGCTCGTCGGTCACCACAAGTCCGGGAGCGGCGAATTCCACGCCGTCGGAAAGCAGTGCGTGTGTGCCGATAACGACCTGCAACCTCTTGCTCTCGTCCTCGTTTGAAAGCGCAGCCTTGATGCGCTTTTTCTCGGCGGCGGTGGTCGCGCCTACAAGGAGGGCGCAGGAAATGCCCATCCCCTCAAAGATGGGGGCGAGGTCGGCGTAGTGCTGGCGCGCTAAAATTTCGGTGGGTGCCATGAGCGCGGCTTGTCTGCCGTTTTGCACCGCGATGAGCATTGCGGCGGCGGCGCACACGGTCTTGCCGCATCCAACGTCACCAACCACGATTCTGCCCATGGGTGTCTTTTTTGCCATATCGTGCGCGATCTCGTCAACCGTCCGCTTTTGCGCACCCGTCAATTCATATGGCAGAGTGGAAAGGAGGCGCGAGACATCCCCATTGGGGCACGCGGGGGCGTTCATGGACTTCTCTCTTCTTTGCGACATTGCCGCGCCGAGCGAGAAGCAGAAAAACTCATCATAGACGAGTCGGCGGCGCGCGATCAGGAGCGTTTCTGCCGATTCGGGGGTATGGATGTTGCGCAACGCGTAAGAAAGCGTGCAAAGTCCGCGTTTTTGCAGCACGTCCTGCGGTAATGGGTCCTCAATGCTTGCCGCAAGCAGCTCGATTGCCGCCGCAACGTCCTTTGCGATCTGCTTGGGGGAGAGCCCCTCGGTCATGCGGTAGACCGCGCACAAGGACGGCAGATCGGTTGACGGTGTCCAGGGCTCTGCTATGGGAGAGGACATGGTGTATCGCTTGCCCACGCGCTCGACTTTACCGAAAAAGCGAAAGACCGTGCCCACGCGGAATTGCGATTTGAGGTAGTCTTGATTGAAATAGGTGATCTCACAAGAGCCGCTTTCGTCAAACGCGCGGAATTTTAAAAAGGATTTGTGCGACCGCAGTCTGACCACCTTTGCGTCACTCGCGACCGTTAAGATCATCGAGCTCTTGCCCTCCACTCTCGCATCCGCCAACAAAACAACGTCTCCGCGGTTCTCGTACGCTCTCGGATAGTGCAACAAAAGGTCACCCAAAGTCACAATGCCGATCTTGGCGTAATATTCAGCTCTTGTTTTGCCTACGCCGTTCAATACGGTAATAGGCGAATTTCGCGTTATGACCATTCGTTACGCTCCCTTCCGTTTTTTCGACAGGTTCATTTGAAACCTTTTCAAAGCAAACAACTTTTGTAGGGGGCGACGTCCTCGACGCCCCGTAAGCAAACAAGTTTACGCTTGCAACCGGCTACAAAAAAGCAAATGCGAATAGCCATTTGATAAGCAAAAATTTCTACGTTTTCGGGGCGTCGAGGACGTCGCCCCCTACAATGTTAGATTTTTGTTTGCCAGCCATAAAAATCTTGTCTGTTTGTAAAATCATTTCACTTTTGTCCTTTTGTTTAATTATATCTTAATTGCCACCATTTGTCAATAAATGTGCGTTTTTTTGCGCAAAAATTCTTTTTTTCGATGGCACGCATAACGTGCAAGCTTTGGCACATACTACAAGCAGTCGGAATTTTCAACGCACCAATTTGATTGCGTTGGCAGAATTCCGCAATATGCAAAGGAGACAAAAAATGATGATATTGGATCGCATTTCTCTGATCTTGACCATTGTGGGCGCCCTGAACTGGGGCAGCATCGGACTGTTTCAATTCGACATTGTTGCATGGATCTGCGGCGGACAATCCTCGCTTCTTTCCCGCATTATCTACACCGTTGTAGGACTTGCCGGCGTTTGGTGCATCTCGCTGCTGTTTCGCGCTCGCGAGACCTTTGACAGAATCGAGGACTAAAAAAAGCGGGTGACGCGCTCGTTCTTGGAACGTTTGCGTCAGCCTTTTTGTCTTTTTCTTTGTTTTTTGCAACTTTTTTCGCTTTTTTAGTTACACTTTTTAAAAACCCCCTTGACAAAAGTGCGAATTATATTTATAATAAGTAGTGTGGATGTTTATCGCGTTCCGTCAATACGCGAAATGATTTAGAAAAGAGGTTAAATGTATGGCAAAGAATACATACGCGAAGGCGCAAAAGCTCTCCCGTAGCGAATACGACAAGGTGCAGGCGCTTAAGAACGATTATCTCAAAACAGTTTACAGCAAGAAAAAGTTGCTCAAGGCATGGAAAACCGCAGAGTTCTTCCGTCTTTTGGCAGGACTCGCTGCATGGATCCTTCTTGTCGCAGGCTTGGTAACCGGTATTATTCGTTGGGCACGCGCTGCAATTGCAGGTGATCTGGGCCGCGATCAATTCTTCTTCTACGATATCAGTAGCGAATACGAGCTCTTTATTCACAGAGCTACCGTTCATTGGCTGGTTGCCGGCTTGATCGCATTTGCTCTGTTTGGCATCATTTACATCATCCTTGGCTCTGTTTGCAAGGCAAAATACAGAAGCTACAGCACAAAGTCCGATCACGTTGACATCAAGCTTGATAACCTCAAGAGAGAAAAGATCGACAACGTGCTCGAGAACCAGATCGTTGTTTCCGTTCGCTCCATTTTCGAGACCCTTGTTGAATACGAGGAAGTTTTGGAAGGCGAAGCAGAGGACGATGACGAATACGAGTACTTTGATGCTAAGAAGGCAGGCACTCCCGAGCTGAGAAGCTTTACCGGCTCTGTTGACAACGCAGTTGTTTACATTGACGGCGTTGAGGTTGGCGCAGTTGACCTGGATAGCGAGTTCTCTTGCTTCCGCGTTGAGCCCGGTCTGCACACCCTGAAGATCATGATCAGAAAAGAGTTCCCCTACTACGGCAAGCAACTCGTACTGGAAACTCCCACCAACCCCATCAGAGTAGACGGCGACTACCGCATCATTCTTTACTCCCTGCTCACCAAGCAGAACAAGGGCGTTATTCGTTACAGACTCAAGGTTGCTGAGTATGACGACATGGTCATCTTTATGCGTGACACCCGTCAAGCAACCAACCCCGATGAGCTGCACAACGCCGACAAGCTCAGCAAGTACCTCAAGAAGAGAGCTACCAAGCTTCACCTCAAGCTGTTTGGTATGCCCGAAACCGAGGAACAGTACCGTCTGCGCGAGACTGCACTCTACGGTGCAGAGACCGCAAACATGGAAGCGCTCTCCAAGAACATGGGCAGCACCTTCCACGATGCTCGCATCAACCGCGCAAACAAGATCGAAGTTACCATCAATCAGCCTATCGATTTCAAGAACTGATTAGAACACACATAAAAAAGGAGCGACCTGCGTGCAGGTCGGCCCTTTTTTTGTTTTCTTTTTTCAAAAGGGATCTCGCTTTAGCCCATCCACGCGCCAAGAGGTGTCAGGTCGATGAAAATTCCGCAAACGACCGAGATGCCAAACAGGATCGCCACCACGCGCAAGGAATCGCGCACGGGTCGGTTGTTGCGAAAGAGGATGGCAAGTCCCACACCGGCATTGACCATCAGTCCCGAAAGCAGTGCACCGCTGCTAAGCACTCCGTCCACAAAAAGCGAGGTGAGCGCAACAGAGGAGGCACAGTTGGGAATGAGACCGACAAGTCCTGCCAAAAGGCTACCAAGCACGGGGCGGTTCAGCACCAGGCTTTGAATGTTCTCCTCCCCCACAAGCTCGATGCCAAGGGTGAGGACAAAGGTGAAGATCAAAAGAAAGATCGTGATATACGCCGTGTGCTTGAGTGCGGAGAGCACAAAACGGTCGCCGCAATCGCAGTTCTCGCGCTCGCAAAGCTCCTCGATCTGCGGCTCTTGCTCTTTTCCCGTTGCGCGCACGATCAAGCGCGTAATGCCGTCGATGGCAAAGCCTGCGGCAACGCCTATGGCGAGCTTGGTTGCCAGTAGCTTGAGAACGGTAGGAAGCGGTGCTCCGCTTGAGAGCAGGATGGGGAGCATTTCGTCGGACGTGGACAGATAGACCGCGATGAGCGTTCCCGTTGTGATCATACGCCCTGTGTAAAAGCCCGTTGCGGCGGCGGAAAAGCCGCATTGCGGAAGCACGCCGAGCGCTCCGCCAACCAGAGGACCGATCTTACCTGAGGTGCGCAGCCAACGCTCGGGAGCGCCGCCCGCCTTGTGCTCCAAGAACTCCATCAAAAGATAGGTCAGGAACAAGAACGGAACGATCTTGGCGGTATCGATCAACGTATGCCACGCGCTATGTCCTAAAATATGAAAAAACTCATGCATTTTCGGGCTCTCCTTTGCGCATACAAGCGGCACAAACGCCGTAGAGGACGGACTTACCGCAGTTGATGAGGAACCCGTGCTCGCGTAGCATATGCTCGGCAAACTCGGCACTTGCAAAGCAATCGAGGTGGCTGACGCGACCGCACACGGTGCATTTTTGGTGGAAGTGGTCCTTGCAGTCGCACTCCGCGCCGATGTATTGGTAAAGCGTTCCGCGCCCCTCGCCGCCGTGGAACTTGCGCAGGACCTCAACCTTGCAAAGCTCATTCAAATGGCGGTAGAGACTGCTTTTTCCCGTAGGCGCTTCTGCGTTGACCTCGGCATAAAGCTCCTCTACTGTAAATTGGCGGTCTGGATTGTGACGAAAGAAGCTGATGAGTGCTTCCCTTCCCGCTGTTTTATATCTCTTTTTTCTCATTTCTTTTCTCCTTAAATTGAGAACGGTTCTCAAATTATATCACAAAAAAAGGGGCTTGTCAAGCCCTTTTCTTTTTTTAAAACAAAAGTTGTAAATTTGCATAACAAAAGTATGTTTTTTTCTTTGTCGGGCAAAATATTCTCACATTTGCAAAAAGTTTTTGTTTCTTCTTTTCTTTTTGAATGACGGTGTGCGAAATCGGCAAAAATCGCACGCTTTTTGTGTCGCGCCTCGCGCCAGATGGTTATCATTGTTACTTATGAAACGCGCGGCGGCGGCACACATTAGTATCAGCAAACGGACAAGACACGCCTTTCGGGCAAGCGCAAAAAATGCTCCGCTGCGGTGTCGCCCTGCCCATTGTCTCTCAAATTTTCACGGCGTGCCCTGCGCGCTATATATAAAGGAAAGGTAACTGAAATGAAAAGAAGAATCCTAAAGCTTTTGTGCTGCCTTTTGCTGATGCTGTCTCTCCCTCTTTTTGGGGTTTTGACACCCTCGGCAAGCAGAACCCAAAAGGAGTTTATTTTTGTTATGAGCCATTGCCCGTCGGAACCCAACGCCGACCTCTCGTCCGCAACTCTCCCCTGCATCACCGCATCGCAGGGGGCTGCTACCTATTCGGCAGTGCTTGAGGCGGATGCTGACGATCTGCGTGACCTGATGCTCTGCCCCGGCGGCATGCCCTTTGGCGTAAAATTTTATACAGACGGCGTAATGGTGGTCGGCTTTTGCGACGTGGACACGGGCAAGGGGAGCGTCAACCCTGCCGCTCGCGCGGGACTGCACCAGAAGGACGTTATCCTCAAGATCAATGGCGAGCCTCTTTCGGGGGCTGCGGACATGACCGAGCGCATTGAAGCCTCGGGCGGCAAGCCCTTGCAGCTGACCTGCCGTCGCGGTGGCAAGGAGTTTGAGGCAACGCTGACACCCGTCCTCTCGGCGGCAGAGGGAAGATACAAGACCGGTATTTGGGTGCGCGATAGCGGCGCGGGGATCGGCACGGTGACCTTCCTTTTCCCTGACAGCGGCGCGTTTGCAGGGCTTGGGCACGGCATTTGCGATGCCGACACTGGCGCGCTCGTTGGGATGCGCAAGGGTGCGGTTTCCGGCGTGACGATCTCCTCGGTGGTCAAGGGCGCGGCAGGCG
>JAZNYU010000223.1:0-4253 GCA_045594605.1 Eubacteriales bacterium | reverse complement strand
TGCCCTTGAGGTTGTTGAGAAATTTCATAAAAATCAGTTCCTTTTCCCAAAATCAATACAACACATTATAGCATATTCCGCGCAAAAAATCAATGCTTTTACAAATATTATAAACTTTTTGGTTCCATCTTGCAAAAGTCGGAAAAAAATGCTATAATATACGCATAAGACAAAAGAGAGGAGGTATGCTTTTGTCACAACCGACACAAAAGACGATCATTGAGACCACCATGCGTCTGGTCGAACACAAGACCGTCAAAAAGATCACCGTGCGCGATATTGTAGAAGCCTGTGGCATTACACGCAATACCTTCTACTACTATTTCCACGATATATACGAGGTCCTCGAATACGCCCTTGCGGCAGGTATTGAGCGCATCGGCACCGAGAGCGAGAGCTTTGAAGAGTTCCTTGCGTCATCCTTTGCATTCTGCGTCGAGTACCAAAAGGTGCTCTATAATCTTTACCACTCGGTGGGCTATGAAACGCTTGCCGACTATCTCAAAAAGCAAGCGCGACCGCACCTGATGCGTTATTTGCAAGAGCTTGACAAAACCGATGCAGATAAAAAGCTGATTTGTGTGCTTTATGAAGAAGCCATGATAGGAACCCTAATGCGTTGGGTGTGCAATCCGCGCAGGACCACCGATCCGCAAGAGATCCAAACGGCTACCCGGCGTATAACGTCCTATTTGAGCGACGCACTCCAAAAACACGCCCCCAATCAACAAAGTAAAGAGAGGGAAGAGATATGAATCAACAATACAACGCAAATATAAACAGCGCCATCGTTAAAAGCGCAAAGATCATGCACCTGTGCTCGGCGGTCATTTTTTTGGCAGCAGGACTCCTTTTGGCACTCGTGCCGGATTTTGAAGATTCGGGCGCATTCCGCAACACAGTCGTGGGCATTGCCAGCATCATCATTGGTGCTACGGGCATTTACGGCTATTTTTCCAACGATATGTACCGCTTGGCATTTCAGCTTGACTTTGCTCTCGGCATTTTCAACGTCATATTTGGCATTTTGCTCCTCATCAACCCTGTTCAGCTCTCTGTTCTTCTGCCAACAGCTGTATCTATCCTGACTCTGCTCGATGGCACAAACAAATCGCAAATGGCAATCGAGGGCAAGAGCTTCGGCATTCAAAAATGGTATCTTGTTCTCGTTTCTGCCGTTTTGGAGATCGCCGCAGGCGTTGTGCTCATTCTCTTGGCATATCATGGGCGTGACGTGCGCGTGTGGATGGGCGTTGCCATGGGGCTTGTTGGTGTAACCAACTTCTGGACGACGATGTATACCGTTCGCGTGCGCAAAAACACACACCAAATTCTATCGGCATACACCGATACCAAAAACAAATCTTAACAGAAAGGGAAGTATCCAATGCTTTACCTCACTTGCTTGGCATTTGCCGCCATTGCCTATCTGCTCGGCGGCATCAACGGCTCCATTATCCTCTCTCGCCTGGTTTACGGCGAGGACATTCGCCAGCTTGGCAGCAAAAACCCCGGTTTTACCAATTTTAAACGTATCCACGGCTTTGCCCCCGCAACCTTTGGCGTTATGGCGATCGACATTTGCAAAACGGTTCTCCCCGTTCTTGCCGCAAGACTTGCCATTGGAGAATTGCATGGAGAAGCCCAGCTTGGCGCGGCAGCAGCCCTCCTTGGTTGCATGCTCGGTCACGCATTTCCTGTCTGGTACGGCTTCAAGGGCGGCAAGGCGGTGCTGACCTTCCTCGCTGGCGTGTGGTTTGTCAACTGGCTCGCAGGACTGATCTGCTTTGCCATTTTTGTCATTATTCTGTTCACCGTGCGCTTTATGTCGGTGGCATCTATGAACTTTGCGGTGCTTTTCCCCGTAGCCCTGTTCGCGCTCGGATGCCGTAACGCCGTCACCCTGATCATCATGGCAGTGGCAGGCATTCTCGTCGTCGCGCGCCACCACCAAAACATCAGCCGCCTCAAGGCAGGAACAGAGTCGAAATTTTATCTCAAGAAGAAAAAATAAAAAGGAATTCTACACATACCAAAAAAGATCGCCTACGGCGGTCTTTTTTGTATGAAAAAATCCCAAAAATCTTCCCATTTTACATTGACAACGAATAGAAAAAAAGGTATAATATAAATTAGATAATTATGACTATTTTGAGATAGGAGTACATACTATGGAAACCTTACTTCAAATTTTGCAGGGACTCCACCCCGACGTGGATTTTGCGTCGATCGACGACCTTTATGACGAGGGCGTGCTCGATTCTTTGGATATGGTTCGCCTTGTAACCGAAATCGCTATGGAATTTGACGTACAGATCCCCCCAGAGGAGCTCATTCCCGAAAACTTCCAAAACGTAAACACCATCTGGGCGCTGATCGAACGCCTTGACGAAGAATAAAACAGAATGCAATTTACGTCATTTTCATTCATCCTCTTTGCGGCTCTGACGCTGATCATTTACTATCTCGTTCCGCGCCGCTCACAGTGGAAGGTATTGCTTCTGTCAAGCTTATTCTTTTATGCGTTTGCAGGAGCAGAATACCTGTTTTTTATTCTCTACACTTGGTTTGTGACCTTCCTGACGGGGCATATTCTGCAGCATTTTGCCGACCGCGAGGACGCCTACGTGGAAGAAAACCGCGCCACGCTTTCCAAAGAGGAACGCAAAGCCTACCGCGCCAAAGAGAAAAAGAAGCGCAGATGCATCCTGACTGCAGGACTGCTCCTCGGCTTTGGTATGCTTGCAGTGCTGAAATACACCGCCTTTGCGGTAGGGAACGTTAACCATATTCTTGGCGCGTTCGGGGCACAACCCTTGACCGTTCCGTCGCTGCTTTTGCCGCTTGGCATCTCCTTTTACACCTTCCAATCTATGGGATATCTCATCGACGTCTACCGCAAAAAGGTGAGAGCCGAAAAAAATCCCGCAAAGTTTATGCTTTTTGTTACATTCTTTTCGCAACTGTTGCAAGGACCGATCAGTCGCTTTGGCGACTTGCAGGAGCAGCTGATAGGCGAGCACGCCTTTGACGGCGAGACCGTCCGCGCAGGACTGTTCCGCGTTGTGTGGGGATATTTCAAAAAGCTGATCGTAGCCGACACCGCCATGATCGGCATCAAAACGCTCATCGAGCAGTCGAACAAGTTCGACGGCATCTACGTTTTTTTGCTGATCCTTCTGTATTCCGCACAGATCTACGGCGACTTTACGGGTGGCATCGACATCACCATCGGTCTATCCGAGGCGATGGGCATTCGACTTGCCGAAAACTTCAACCGTCCGTTCTCCTCTCGCTCCACAAACGAGTATTGGAACCGCTGGCACATCACCATGGGCACGTGGTTCACCGACTACATCTTTTATCCGCTGTCTGTTTCCAAGGGAATGCAAAAAATTACCCTTGGCGCAACCAAACGATTGGGACGTGGCTTTGGCATGCGCCTGCCCGTTTACACCGCAACCATTGCAACGTGGTTCCTCACGGGACTTTGGCACGGCGCGGGCTGGAACTTTATCGTTTGGGGGCTGCTCAATTGCCTTGTCATCCTCGTTTCGCGCGAGTGCGAGCCCCTTTACCGCCGCTTCTACAAGCGTTTCCCAAGCCTTTCCGACTCTCGCGTGTGGCACGCTTGGCAAATGGTCAGAACCTTTTTGCTCATGGGCGTGATCCGCAGCCTTGACTGCTACCGCGACGTTCCCAAGACATTCCGTTTGTGGGGCAGTATGCTCACAAAATGGAACGTGGGCGAGCTCTTTACGGGCGGACTCACCTCGTTTGGACTGGGTATTGCCGAGTGGTGCGTGATTTTTGGCGGTATCGCCGTCATCAATCTTTTTGACCGCCTTGGCAGAGAGACACCCGTTCACCGCCGCGCGGCAAAGCGCCCCGTGGTGTGGTTTGCCACCGTTTGCGCACTCCTGGTGCTCATCCTTATCTTTGGAGCATACGGCATCGGCTACGACGCATCGCAATTCATCTATCAACAATTCTAAAGGATACGTATGAAAAAAACACTCATTTTGTGCACCTGTATTTTGCTTGTCACCGTCCTCTGTCTCGGTTTTGTGCAAATGCTGGTCACACCCAAATATATGACAGATACGCTTGACGGCGCACTCATTGGGGAATACTACCGCGAAAAAACGCTCCATGACGTTGTGTTCATCGGCGACTGCGAGGTTTACGAATGCTTCACACCGCCCACACTGTGGCAGGAGTACGGCATTACGTCCTACGTGCGCGGCAGCGCG
>JAZNYU010000222.1:0-26563 GCA_045594605.1 Eubacteriales bacterium | reverse complement strand
TGTTGTCTGCAACCTTCATCAAAGATTCTTGCTGAATCACTTTAATTTCCTCCTACTGATTCAATACGCCACGACGTATTTACTATTCGAATAAGTGAATGTTACACCGAAAAGAGGATTATTTCGTTTTTTCGATGATTTCGACAACACGCCATCTCTTCGTCTTGGAAAGGGGTCTTGTCTCCATAATCTCAACCTTGTCGCCCTCGCCACAGATGTTGTTTTCATCGTGTGCGTGAACCTTCAAGGTTCTCTTAATGATCTTACCGTAAATGGGGTGCTTTACGTTGTCCTCGATTGCAACTACAACGGTCTTGTCCATCTTGTTGCTGGCAACGATACCCACTCTGGTTTTTCTAAGTGCTCTTTCTTCTGCCATGACTTACGCCTCCTCTTTCTTCATTTCCTGAAGAACCGTCATCACGCGAGCGATGTCGTGCTTAACTTCAGTCATCTTGTGAGGGTTGTCAAGTTGATTGATTGCATGTTGGAAACGGAGATTGAAAAGCTCGGATTTGAGTTCCTTCAGCTTCGCTTCAAGCGCTTCCACAGACATTGTTCTGAGTTCTGCTGCTTTCATCGATTAACCCTCCTTTACTTCTTCTGCCTTGGAAATGAACTTGGTCTTGATGGGGAGCTTGTGTCCGGCAAGACGCATAGCCTCTTTTGCAACGTCCTCGGCAACGCCGTCCATCTCGAACAGAATTCTGCCCGGCTTAACAACGGCTACCCAGTACTCGGGAGAACCCTTACCGGAACCCATACGGGTTTCAGCAGGCTTTTCGGTGATGGGCTTATCGGGGAAGATCTTGATCCAAACCTTACCGCCACGACGAATGTAACGGGTCATAGCGATACGGGCTGCCTCGATCTGGTTGCTGGTGATCCAAGCGGGCTCGGTTGCAACAAGGCCGTACAGACCATTGCTGAGCTCGGTGCCGCGGGATGCCTTACCCTTCAGTCTTCCGCGTTGAACACGACGGAATTTTACTCTTTTAGGCATTAACATAATTACTTCGCGCCTCCTTCTCTAGGAGTTCTGTCTTTGCGCTCGCCGCGGAAGTTGTTACCACGGTTATCTCTGCGCTCGCCACGGTTGTTATCTCTACGATCACCACGGCGGTTGTCTCTGCGATCGGGGCGACCGTCACGACGGTCGTTACGACGAGAGTTGTTACCGGGACGGTTAACCTCGTTGAGGATCTCGCCCTTGTAGATCCAAACCTTGATACCGATCTTACCGTAGGTGGTGTTTGCTTCTGCAAAACCATACTCGATGTCAGCTCTCAGGGTTTGAAGCGGAATGGTACCTTCGTGATAGTGCTCGGAGCGTGCGATCTCGGCACCGCCAAGGCGGCCGCCACAGTTGATCTTGATACCCTTTGCACCAAGACGCATGGTGTTACGAATAGCCATCTTCATTGCGCGGCGGAAGGCAACACGGCCCTCAAGCTGCTTTGCAATGTTCTCGGCAACCAGCTGTGCATCGAGGTCGGGTTGACGGATCTCAACAACGTTGAGAGCTACGGGCATACCAACCATCTTTTCCAGCTGCAGACGATACTTTTCAATCTCTACGCCGCCGCGACCGATAACCATACCGGGCTTAGCGCAGTTTACGAACACTCTGACTCTGTGGCCGTCGCGCTCGATCTCAATCTTGGAAATACCTGCGTCGTACAGTTCCTTCTTGAGGTACTTTCTGACGTTGTAGTCGGAAACAAGGGTATCACCAAAGACTTCGTCCTTTGCGAACCATCTCGAATCCCAGTTTTTAATCACGCCCACTCTAAGACCGTGGGGATTTACTTTCTGACCCATTCTATTGTTTCCTCCTCTCTCAGTCTCTTTCCTTAACAGCCATTGTTACGTGGCTGGTTCTCTTCAGGATGCGGTCTGCGCTTCCCTTTGCACGGGGCATGATTCTCTTCAGAGTCGGGCCGGGGCAAACGAAGCACTCGGAAACGTACAGTTTAGAAGCATCCATTTGGAAGTTGTTTTCTGCATTTGCAATTGCGCTTTTCAAGAGCTTGATGAGAAGCTCAGAAGCCGCGCGGGGCTTGTTTTGAAGAATTCCCATAGCGGTGGCAACATCTTTGCCGCGGATCAGATCGAGAACGATTTGAACCTTGCGAGGGGAAATTCTTGCATATTTCAGATAAGCTTTTGCTTCCATTTCAAAATTCCCCTTTCAATTATTTACCGTTATTGGAAGTTTTGGATCCTGCGTGACCCTTGAAGGTGCGGGTAGGTGCAAACTCACCGAGCTTGTGACCAACCATATCCTCGGTTACATAAACCGGAACGTGCTTTTTACCATCGTGAACTGCGATCGTGTGACCGACGAATTCAGGGAATATGGTGGATGCGCGGGACCAGGTTTTGAGAACCTTCTTTTCGTTCTTTGCGTTCATTTCGCAAACACGATTATAGAGCTTTTCTTCGACGAAAGGCGCTTTCTTAAGACTTCTGCTCATTCTATATTCCCTCCTTATTTAGCATTTCTGCGCTTTACGATGAACTTATCGGTACGCGACTTCTTGTTTCTGGTCTTATAACCCAGAGCAGGCTTGCCCCAAGGAGTAAGCGGGCCGGGATGACCGATGGGAGACTTACCTTCACCACCACCGTGAGGGTGATCGCAGGGGTTCATTACGGAACCGCGAACGGTAGGACGGAAGCCCTTATGACGGGTCTTACCTGCCTTACCAACCTTAACGGTGTCGTGCTCAACGTTGCCTACCTGACCGATGGTTGCTTTGCAATCAAGACGAATGTAGCGAACCTCGCCGGAGGGCAGACGGATCTGTGCCATGCCGTTAGCTTCTTTGGAAATCAGCTGAGCCATAGCGCCTGCAGAGCGAACGAGCTGTGCGCCCTTGCCGGGGTAGATCTCAATGTTGTTGATAACGGTACCAACGGGAATGTTGGCGATGGGGAGTGTGTTGCCGGGCTTAATGTCGGCAGTAGGACCGGAATACACAACGTCACCGGTCTTCAGGCCTTCGGGAGCGATCACGTAGCTCTTGGTGCCTTCGGTATCCTGCAACAGTGCGATATATGCGGTACGGTTGGGGTCGTACTCGATGCCAACGACGGTGTTAGCGTTAGGATTCTGACGCTTGAAGTCGATGATTCTGTACTTAACCTTGTTTCCGCCGCCTCTGTGGCGAACGGTGATGCGGCCGTAGCTGTTACGACCTGCGTGCTTTTTCTTAGTTACAATCAGGCTCTTTTCGGGAGTAAACTTTGTGATCTCCTCGAAAGAAGGAACAGACATGTTTCTTCTGGCCGGTGTTGTAGGCTTATACTTAATTGTAGGCATTCTTGTTACCTCCTACTCTTAGTTAAGGCCTGCGAAGAACTCGATCTCGCCGGAGTCAGCAGTCAGAGTAACGATTGCTTTCTTCCATTCGGATGTGTAACCGAAGTGTACACCGAGTCTCTTGGGCTTTTTCTTCATGTTGATGGTGCGAACGCTGGCAACCTTGACCTTGTCTGCCTTGAAAACTTCCTCAACAGCCTTTGCGATCTCGGGCTTAGTTGCGTCCTTGCAAACTTCGAAGACGTAGGTCTTGGAAGCGAGCAGGTCCATGGAGTTCTCAGTAATGATCGGTCTTACAATGATATCGTGAGCCGTTTTCATTATGCGTACACCTCCTCGAGTTTCTTCACTGCGTCAACAGTCATAACCAGCTTTTCAGCATTCAGAATGTCGTAGACGTTGAGAGTTGTGCTCTGGGTGGTCTTAACATTGGGAATGTTGTTGCAGCTGAGAATTACTGCTGCGTTAGCATCTTGCGTGCCGTTCAGAACAACCAGTGCGCTTTGAGCCTTAACAGCCTCGCGGGTAGCGGTTCCGTAAACGGTGTTGCCGTCCTCAACGGTAACGGTCTTGTAGTTCTTGGTGTAGGTCTTTTCAAAACCGAAGGTCTTGAACATGCCTGCCAAGGTCTTGGTGGAGGGCTTGTTGCCTTCCAGAGCGATGTTGTCAACGATAACGAGGTTACCGTTTGCAACCTTATCGGAAAGTGCGCTGAACAGAGCAACACGGCGTGTCTTCTTGTTCATTGCAATGCGATAATCACGGGGCTTGGGACCGAGTGCGATACCGCCGTGTGTCCATTGAGGAGCACGGGTGGAGCCTTGACGAGCTCTGCCGGTACCCTTTTGTCTCCAGGGCTTTCTACCGCCGCCGGAAACCTCGGAACGGGTCAGGGTGGATTGAGTACCCTGTCTTTGGTTCATCAGATAAGTTCTGACTGCGGCATGGAGAACAGCGCCGTTTACGTCTGCACCGAAGATATTGTCATTCAGTGTAAGTTCGCCGACTTCTTTGCCGGACATATTTACGATTTTTACTACTGGCATTGTTTACTTCCTCCTTCCGCTTATGCTTTTACCGAGTCGCGGATGAACACGATGCCGTCCTTAGCGCCGGGAATGGCACCCTTGATGGCGATCAGGTTCTTCTCGCTGTCGATTTTAACAACTTTCAAGTTTTGAACAGTTACCTGCTCGTTACCGTATTGGCCGGCCATCTTCTTGTTCTTGAAGATTCTGGCAGGGTCGATAACACCCATAGATCCGGATTGGCGGTGAATAGGACCGATACCGTGGGTCTTGCCCAGCAGGTGCAGGTTCCATCTCTTAATTGCGCCGGTGTATCCGCGGCCCTTCGTCGTACCGGTTACGTCGACCTTGTCGCCAGCGGCGAAGGTATCGACAGTGATGAAGTCGCCAACGTTTGCGGAGCAATCGTCAAGGCGGAATTCCTTAAGATGCTTCTTCATGGGAACGCCTGCTTTTTCGAAATGTCCGATCTCGGGTTTGGTCAAATGCTTTGCCTTAACCTCTGCAAAACCAAGCTGCAGAGCATTGTAGCCGTCCTTTTCAACGGTCTTCTTCTGTGCAACTACGCACGGACCGGCTTCGATAATGGTTACGGGGATGACGTTTCCGACCTCGTCGAAAATCTGCGTCATACCGAGCTTTTTACCGATAATAGCCTTTTTCATTTTGTTTTTCCTCCTGTAAATTATTGGTTGACGAGCGTGTCGCCAACATGACTTACAAAGTTACCGATCATTTTCGACTCATAGAGTCAACAACTCGGCTGTTGTCTTTGTGGATTTGGTTTTTTTGGTGTTTTGATTGAGTGCTTGATGTTAAATCTGTTTATCAGATCTTAACCTCGATCTCAACACCGGCGGGAAGTTCAACACTCATGAGCGCGTCTACAACCTTTTGAGACGGCTTGAGAATGTCGATCAGTCTCTTGTGAGTACGATATTCGAACTGCTCACGGCTATCCTTGTACTTGTGCACTGCGCGAAGGATGGTAATGATCTCCTTCTCAGTGGGAAGCGGGATAGGACCGGAAACCTCTGCACCGTTTCTGGTTGCAACCTCAACGATCTTCTTCGCTGCGGTGTCAATCAGTACGTGATCATAGCTCTTCAGTCTTACTCTGATCTTCTCTTTAACTGCCATTGTTCTTTGCCTCCTTATCAGATTTCGCTCGTCTGCGGTGCCCCATATATATAAATGGAAGGGATCCGTCCGCAGGCCGCGTTTTCGCAAGGCAGGCATCACCACAACACCGCCCCGTGTGTTTCTTGGCTCTCCTGAAAAATGCGGGATTTGCCCCCGCCCAATTTTTTTGGCGCGGACAAATTCCGGAAAAGTCAAGTCCCATCGAGGCTCCGTATTGCAACGGATCATGCCACGGTGAACACCTTCGCCCGGTTGAACGGACATACTCCACGAAAATTCCCCGTTTTCGGCGTCCCGAAACGGCAACCTTTCGCTTCATCGCACATCAAGCTTGTATATTATACCATAAATTGCTCCAAATTGCAACACTTATTTATCGTTGTTTTCGTAGAAATTTTATCCTAAAAAAGCACCCAAAATATACAAATTGCACAAAAACAAGGTCGAGAAGGTTGCAAAAGGAGATTGCCGATGCCTTTTTGTGGATCTCTTCCCTTTTCTTTTTGTTTTTTGAGCAAAAAAAGCATAAATATTTTTGAAAACCGTGTGATTGGTCACATTTTGTTCAAATTTGTGTTATATAATAATTATAACTATGATTTTAGAAAGGAGAGTTGCGCGTGAGAAAAGATACAGTTGCCCGTGTTTGTGCCCTGAGCGCTGCGTGCGGCACAACGACTGCAGCACTTTTGATGAGTGCAGCCGTTGCGTTTTTTTACGATAAAGGCACCAACTATTTTGTTCCGGGCGCCCTTCTTTTTAGATTCGCTGTCATTTTTGCATTCCTTGCGTTTGCCGCAGCAATTGCAAATGCAATCATCATTCCCAAGGACACCCTCACCTCGCGTTCTCCGTTCGGTGCAAATCTCTTGGTCGCGCTTCCCGCCTCTCTCGGATTTGCCATTGGCGGCATCTTCCTTGCGATCAACTTTATTCAAAGTAAATCCTATTTAGCACTTGCCGCAGCCGTTGCGCTTTTGCTCTCCATGCTGCACACCCTCTTCTGTGAGGCAGGATACCGCATCAAGGCGTTGGGCTTCTTTCCTCCCATTGCCTGCGCGCTGCTTGTGTGCATCCTCTACTTTGACGCCTCGATGGAGATGAATGCTCCCCTGAAGGTTGCCGCGCAATGCGCTCTGCTCCCGCTGATGCTCTATTTTACCGCAGAGCTCCGCTATCTGCTTGATTGCGCGCTCCCTCGCCTCTACCTTGCGTTGGCGCTTGGAAGCGTTGCACTCTCCTCGCTCTGCACGCTCGCCATTCCCGTGGCGATCGTTGCGGGATTTTTGGACAACGCAAGCTGCCTTACCGCCGCACTGGTGGTACTGGGCGCAAATATCACCGTTCTGTTCAGATTAAAACGATTTTTAACACCGATCCCCTCCCCCGACGAAAACGACACGAAGGAGACTGACGCGCAATGAACGCCAATATACGAATTCAATGGCTGCACAAAAAGCTGACAATGAAGAGCTACCCCAACGCCCAGCGTTTAGCTGAGCGCTTTGGCATTTCTCACAGACAGGCGCAGCGCGACTTTGACTATCTCCGCCGCGAGCTGGGAGCACCGATCGCTTACGACAACAGCCGCAAGGGCTTTTACTATGAGGAAAGCTACGTATTGCCCGTGCTGCTCTCCTCGGACAACGACGACCTTTATATTCCCGAGATCTTTAACGTGCACTCCAAGCAGGAGCTCGCCGCAGATGAATCGATCATTCAGATGCAGATTCCTTATTCGGCAACGATCGAGATCAAAAACAAGCTCACCGCTCTGGAGCTCAGCAATTACATCGTGGCACGCGAGCCGCACGACAGATACGTTTGCGAGTTCCACAGTGTGGAAAAATTCTTGGGGCTCTTGCTTTCGATGGATGCGGATTTTCGCATTGTGGAGCCGTATTGGCTGCGCGAAAAGATCCTGCGTTCTGCAAGACGTGTAGTGGAAAACAACAAGGAATGATAGAAAAAACGCGCACCGTGTGCGCGTTTTTTGCTTGCGCAAAAAAGCGAACGGAAGTTTTTGATAAAACTTTTCTCTCACACAAAAAAGCAGGCACACATCGCCGATGTGTGCCTGCTTTTTTACATACGTCAATTAAAATTGAATCTTCTTCTCAATGTATTCCTTGAGTTCGGAAATGGGCAGACGTACCTGCTCCATGGTGTCGCGGTCGGGAACGGTTACACAGTTGTCGGCAGGGGTGTTTTCATCGCCAACAGTCTCAAAGTCGATGGTGATGCAAAGAGGTGTGCCGATCTCGTCCTGACGGCGGTAACGCTTACCGATAGAACCGGTCTCGTCGTAGTCGACCATAAAGTGCTTGGAAAGCTCCTCATAGATCTCGCCTGCCTTTTCACCCAACTTTTTGGAAAGCGGCAAAACGGCTGCCTTGAAGGGGGCGAGGGCGGGGTGCAGATGCAGAACCGTGCGCACGTCGTTCTTTGCTTCGTCGATCACTTCCTCGTCGTAAGCGTCAACCAGGAATGCAAGTGCTACGCGGTCAGCGCCAAGAGAAGGCTCGATAACGTAAGGAATATAGTGCTCGCCCGTTTCTTGATCGAAGTAGGTCATATCCTTGCCGCTGTGGGTCTGGTGTTGACCAAGGTCGTAGTCGGTACGGTCGGCAACGCCCCAGAGCTCACCCCAGCCAAACGGGAAGAGGAACTCAAAGTCGGTGGTTGCCTTGGAGTAGAAGCAGAGCTCGTCCGGATCGTGATCGCGCAGACGAAGGTTCTCATCTCTCATACCCAAATTGAGCAAGAATTGATGGCAGTAGTTCTTCCAGTAAGCAAACCACTCAAGATCGGTGCCGGGCTTGCAGAAGAATTCCAGCTCCATTTGTTCGAACTCACGGGTGCGGAAAACGAAGTTACCGGGGGTGATCTCGTTGCGGAAGGACTTACCGATCTGTGCAATACCGAAGGGCAGCTTTTTGCGTGTGGTGCGCTGTGCTGCAGGGAAGTTTACAAAGATACCCTGTGCGGTTTCGGGACGCAGATAAACGGTGTTGGTGTTGTCTTCGGTAACACCGATAAAGGTTTTGAACATCAGGTTGAACTTTTTGATGTCTGCAAAATCATGGCTGCCGCATTGGGGGCAAGCAATGCCCTTCTCCTTGATGTAGGCTGCCATCTCTTCAAAGCTCCAAGCCGCGGGGTTATCGTTAAGACCGTTTTGGAATGCGTAATCCTCAATGAGCTTGTCGGCGCGGTGACGCATTTTGCATTGCTTGCAGTCCATAAGAGGATCAGAGAAGCCGCCAACGTGACCGGAAGCCACCCATGCTTGAGGGTTCATAATGATGGCACTGTCAAGACCTACGTTATATTTGCTCTCCTGAACAAACTTCTTCCACCAAGCGCGCTTAACGTTGTTTTTAAACTCAACGCCAAGGGGGCCGTAGTCCCAGGAATTTGCCAAGCCGCCGTAAATCTCGGAGCCGGGGAAAATGAAGCCGCGGGTTTTGCAAAGCGCGACGATTTTATCCATTGTTTTTTCGGAATTATTCATAACACATCTCCTCTGTGAAAACTATCTTTAATATTGTACCATCTTTTTTGAGGGATGTCAAGAGAATGGAAGATTTTTCACAAAACTTTTCTTGTAGAGTTACTCCAAAAACGTGATTTTTGAGGAATCTGCCAATGCAAACGAGGGGGACTCCAGATAGTCGCCAAGGATCGCATCTGCCCATTCCTGATCGATCACGCCGGATGTCAGGGTAACGTTTGGCATCTCGCCCCAAATGGCGCGCCAGATCATCATCGCGCCCACGTAGCCTGCCAGCTCGGTGCTGTGAGAATGTGCATCGTCAATGCAAAAATCCCACTTTGAGCGTCCCTCGCCAATGAGCAGATCGATCTCGCGCTTCCAGTTGATCTTCACAAGCTCCGGATGCGGCGCCATCGAAACATTAAGCATTGCATCGCTTTCGTTATGCGCGGGGAAAATAATGAGCTGCGTACCGGACTGATTACACGCATTTTTGATGATCCCTACCGAGGTTTCGTCACGGCCGTAAAATCCGCACAGAAATACCGCGCCCCATTCGCCGTTTGCAATACGCTTCAAAAGAGCGGCATCATTGGCATAGGTGCTGATGCTGGCGTATCCGCGCGCTTGCGCATCCATTGCAGGTGTTTTTCCGCTTTTTTCCGCAATTTCGTTATAGATGTAATCGATACGGGAAGAGGCGATAAAGCTATTGCCCAAAACGATGATCGGTTTATCCTGCAGATGTGAGAGCGCGCCGTACATCGGGTCGGTTTGGTATTCTACAAACACAACGCTATCGCGAAGCTGATTTTGCACGTACGTGTCGGCTTCTCCGTAGTTGAGCGTCAGGGTGATCAAGCGTTCTTCACCGCACTCCACATAGCGGTAGCAAAAACGGTGGCGGAAGCGCAAGGTCTCCCCTGTTCCGCATCTTTCCAGATATTCGGTCACGTTCAGGATGGCAGGTGCAGAGTCCTTTTGGTAGACCGTTTTCCACTCGGCTATATCCTCTGCTTCACCGGCTATGATGTGGCCGATCTCCTTATCGCCGCGCCAAATCGAGCAACCGCCCTCGTCGTCATCAAGACGATCCCACTCCAGGTAGAATTTCAGCTTCAGATAAAACGAGGAGCTCTTCAGGGCGTATTCTCTTGACATATAGCCGCGCGGCTTTCTGATCGGGATATCCAAATATGCCAGATCCTCGTTCTCCTCGGGAGTGCTTTCCTCGGGTGTTTCGGGAGTACTCTCCTCGGGCGTCTCGGGAGTGCTTTCCTCGGGTGTTTCGGGAGTATTCTCCTCGGGCGTCTCGGGAGTGCTTTCCTCGGGTGTCTTGGGAGTGCTCTCCTCGGGCGTTTCGGGAGTGGTTGCTATGGGTGTTTGGGTTGACGTTTGCTCGGTTGTGGGCGTTGCAGCTTCGGTGGTGCTATCGGGTTGTTTGCCCGTTTGGCAGGCGCCAAGCAAGAGGCAGATGGCAAGCAAACATGCAATATAGGCTGTGCGTTTGGTCTTCAAAACAGTTTCCTCCCTTGATGGAAAATCTTGATTTGATTTCATTTTACCATCCAAGGGGGATACTGTCAACATGAATTGCAAAAAAACTTAAGGGCAGATAAAGCAAATTGTGCGCAGTTATCTATGCGTATAGCAATCGCTTGCAAAGCAGGGCGACGATGGGACCAAGGATCATTCCAAGGAGCCCGAAAAGGACAAAGCCGACGTAGGTTGCAAACAGAGCCAGGAGCGGATGAAGCCCCAGACTTTTGCCAAGCACCTTGGGTTCTGCCATCTGTCGGACAAGCGAGAGGACAAGGAACAAAATCAGGAGTCCAAGGCCGAGAGAAAACCGCTTTTGCAAAAGCATAACGATCGCCCACGGGATGAGGACCGTTCCCACGCCGATGACGGGTAACAGATCTGCCAGAGCGATCAAAAACGCGAGCAAAAAGGCATACTCCACGCGCAGTATCCAAAAGCCGACGAGTAGAAGCGCAAAGGTCAAAAGCAAGAGAAGTCCATACGCTTTGACGTATTTTTTGAGCACGTCACGCAGGTTTTTTCGCACACGTGGCAGTTTTTCTTGCCATTTTTGCGGCAAGAGAGACACAAGACCTTTTGTGATCGCGCCCTCGTCCGTGCAAAAATAAAAGCAAGCCACCACGCTCACGATCAAAAAGAAAAGCACCGACGGCAGTGCCGAAAAAAGCGACGCGGCAAGCTCGGGAAGTCTTGATGCAAGCGAGGAAAGCACGTCCCCCACCATTTGCATCACCCGCTCATAAAGCGCTTGCGCTCCTTCTTCCCCACCGGGGAGAAAAAGCGGAAACCGCGCCCCCAGCTTGTCGATCCATCCCTTTACCGTGTCCAGCGCATCCAAAACGCCACCGTCGGAGAGCAGACGCTCTATCAGTGCGCCAAGCTCCGAGAGCAATCGCACGCTCCCAAACCAAAGCCCCCAACCGCCAAGTCCAAACACCAAAAGTAACAAAAGAACCGCGCAAAGTCCACGCGAGAGGCGCATGCGCCCTGCCAGCTTATTTGCCACAGGGCGAATCAGTGCGGAGACGGCAAACGCCAACAAAAATGGCAAAAAAAGCGGCAACGCATAGCGAAAAAGCAGGTAAACCGACGCCGCCCCTGCCAAAATGCTGATCAAAATTGCCGCCACACGCTCCCAACGAACCTCGCTCACACGCATTCCTCCCCGAGTCTTTTTTACTATCATATCCCCCTCGTTTGTAAATTATTTCGCAAATGATGCAAAAGCCTTGACAAAAGCGCGTTTTTTTGATAAAATTTTGAGTGAATATACAGAAAAGAGGTGCCCTTATGAGCAAAAAAGAATCCAAGAGCAAGCAAAAGAGACTTGAGCAGGAAAAGCTTGCACAACAAAAGCAAGCGCAAAAGCAAAAGACGATCACGTTTGGAATCATTGCGGCAGTCGCAGTCGTCCTTGTAGTAGCAGCCGTTATTTTGGTTACAACGCTGACACGCCCCTCCAACTACGTTTGCCTGACCGTCAGCTACACAGACGATGCAGGCGTTTCGCACACCGGTGACATCATCATTGAGCTCGATCCCGAGCAAGCACCCATCACGGTGAAAAACTTCCAAAAGCTTGTCAAGCAAGGCTTTTACGACGGCTTGACCTTCCACCGCGTAATTGAGGGCTTTATGATTCAGGGTGGCGACCCCGATGGCGACGGCACGGGCGGCTCTAAGAAGAACATCAAGGGCGAATTTGAGGCAAACGGTGTCAACAACACCATCAAGCACGAGCGCGGTGTTATTTCGATGGCACGTTCCGGCGAAAGATACAACAACTTTGGTCAAATGATTGACAATGGCTATAATTCCGCATCCTCGCAGTTCTTTATTATGCACCAAACCAACGCCAATCTTGACGGTCAGTACGCCGCATTCGGACGTGTGCTCAGCGGTATGGAATACGTTGACGGTATTGCAAACGTAAGCACCAACTCCAGCGACAAGCCCTTGAAGGATGCGATCATCGTTTCGGCAAAGCTGATTCCCCAACCTTAATTTATGCTGATCATCATTACCGACCGCGAGGGGTGGGCTGCCCACCTCTCGCCGCTTCTTTTAGAGAATGGGATCTACCATTTGTGCGTTCCAACCTCGTTTGCGACCTTTGCCTGTGAGCACGAGGATACGGGTGCCGTTATTTTGGATTGCGTTCCCTCGCTCTCACGCGGTGAGCACATTTGTGCCGACCTCAAGCGCAGATACCCTGCCCTGCCCGTTGCGATGGTTGCCGCGCCCGAAATGGTTGTCAATGCACACGCAGATGCCGTTTTGCGTGACGGAAGCCTTGATACGTTGTGCGAAAACATCGCATCTCTCTGCCACGCAAACGGTTGGAGCACTGCTCCTTTGAGTACATATTATCTGCGCTTAACACCGCCCTGTCGCGCGGACTATATGGGACTGCCGCTCTCACTCTCCCCTGCGGAATTTCGCATTTTGCATTGCATCTTTTACCGCTCGCCGCACCCGACCGACAGCGAGCATCTCGTGGCGCTTTGCGCAGGTGAGGGTGCATCAAGCGAGGAATCTCTTGCGGTCCTCATTCACCGCATCAACCAAAAAGCCGCCGAGATCGACCCTCGCCCACTCGTTGTCAACGAATACGGCAAGGGGTATCGCATTAGAGATGGCATTCTGTAAAAGATTGTGGGAAAACCTTTTCCAAAAAACGCTCTCAAAATTGCATAAGAAAATGGGATAGCACACTTGCTATCCCATTATTGTTTTTAATTTTATTTTTGAGTAACCAAATTGACAAGCACCTCTACCATTTTGTGCATCGATTTTACGGGAATGTACTCGTGCACACCGTGGAAGTTTGCGCCACCTGTGGAGAGGTTGGGACACAAAATGCCCATATAGGAAAGTCTTGCGCCGTCGGTGCCGCCACGAATGGGGACCACAATAGGCTCAACGCCTGCTTGGCGCATAGCCGCTTCGGCATTGGTAATGAGCGACATCTTCTCGGCTACCTTTTCTTTCATGTTGTAGTAGCTGTCGCGCATCTGGAGAACAAAGCGTCCGTCGCCCCAAACACCGTTGAGATAGTCGCAAAGGCGAACCAAAAACGCTTTACGTGCTTCAAATTTGGCTCTGTCGTGGTCGCGCACGATGAGAGAAACCGTTGCGGTCGTCTCGTCGCCCGCAAAGTCGCAAACGTGGTAGAAGCCCTCATAGCCCGAGGTGTGTGCAGGGGTTTCGGCAGGGGGCAGCATGGAGATAAATTGATTTGCCATCAGGATGGCGTTTTTCATAATGTCCTTTGCCGAGCCGGGGTGAACGTTGAGCCCATGAACGGTCAGCTTTGCACCTGCGGCGTTGAAGTTTTCGTATTCGATCTCACCAATCTCGCCACCGTCAACCGTGTATGCCTCTTTTGCGCCAAAGCCTTCCACGTCAAAGTGGTCGGCACCGCATCCAATCTCCTCATCGGGAGTGAATGCGACCTGCACCGCGCGGTGCGAAATTTCGGGATGTGCCAAAAGATACTCACACGTAGCAATGATTTCGGCAACGCCTGCTTTGTCATCAGCGCCAAGCAAGGTGGTTCCGTCGGTAACGATCAACTCCTCGCCGACGTAGTGATTGAGAGAGGGATAGGTCGCAGGGCTCATCACGCTACCGCCCGCAAGGGTAAGGTCGCCGCCCGTGTAGGTGACGATGCTTGCCTTGATGTCCGCACCGCTCACGGCGGACGAGGTATCCATGTGCGCAATTAAGCCAAGGGGTTCAAGATCGGCACAGTCGGGGGTTGCAGGCAGTGTTGCGTAAACGTAGCCGTACTCGTCGATGCGCGCATCGGCAAGTCCCAAAGCGTCCAATTCTTTTACTAGGAACTCACCAAGCACACGTTGCCCCGGCGTGCTGGGAACAGTTCCGGATGTCTCACTGGATGTCGTATCAAAGGATACGTACTTTAAAAAACGGTCAATAACGCTCATACGGTCTCCTTAAAACGCCCAGTTGCCGTTCTCGAATACGGGAACGCGGCGACCGTCGCGGGTGATGGCGGTGATGGAAAGATCCTTGGTGCCGATCATAAAGTCGACGTGGATCATGGAATCGTTAATGCCCTTTTCGTAGCACTCTTTGAGGGTGTACTTGTCATAATCCTTGAGGGTGTTGGTAAAGCCGTGGCCCATGGCAAGGTGGCAGGATGCGTTCTCATCAAAAAGGGTGTTGTAGAACAGGATGCCGGAGTTGGAGATGGGGCTATCGTAAGGAACGAGCGCACATTCACCAAGGTAAGCCGCGCCCTCGTCCATGGAGACCATTTCCTTCAAGAGCGCCTCGCCCTTCTCTGCTCCTACTTCAACGGCTTTGCCGCCTTCAAAGCGCATCCAAAAGTTTTCGATCAGTTGTCCCTGATAAGAGAGGGGCTTGGAGGAATACACGATGCCGTCGGCAACGCCCTTTTTGGGGGAGATGAACACTTCCTCGGAGGGGATGTTGGGATTGAACACGATGCCACTACCCTGTGCAGCCTCGTCACCGCCCATAAAGAGAGCATCCTCGATCATACCAACGCGCAGATCGGTGCCGTTGGATGCCTTGTATTCGAGTGTTTCAATGCCGAGGTTATTGAGATATTCGCAACGTGCGGCAAGGTCGGCGTTGTGAGCCTCCCAAGCGGCGATGGGATCCTCAAGTGCGCGAGAGGTGTAAAGAATCGCCTCCCACAGCTTTTCAACGGCAGCGTTCTTCTTTTCATTCGGGAACACCTTTTTTGCCCACTCCACACCGGGAACGGCGGCAATGCACCATTGGTATTTATTTTCCATCGCATCGCGATAGGGCTTGATAACCTTGTAGGTTGCCTGCATGGACTTTGCCATCTTCTCCTGGTTGATGCCTGCCATGCCGTCGGGGTCTTCGCTCTCAAGATAGATCATAACGGGCAGAGTGTCAACACGGTGCTTAATTTTGGCAACTTCCCACTCCTCAACCGTAGAAAGAGTTTTGAGGGATGCCTTTTTGTAGGTAACCTTGGAAACAGGCTGATAGCTCCACTCAACGCGAACGTAACGTGCACCAAGGGCATAGCATTCCTCTACGACCATGCGAACGAAATCGGGTTGGTCGAGCCCTGCGCGGATGATAACGTCCTGTCCTTTTTGCACGTTGCCACCCATTTTGGCAATCAGTTTTGCATAATTTCTCAAAATTGACTTTTTCATGTTTTTGTATCCTTTCTTTGCCGCGTGGCGGCGGGATGTTTTTTCACTTATGGCATTAGTATACCACATTTTTCCCTCTCTGCCAAGTCAATCCTTGAAAAAAGTTGTAAAAATCGGGGAAAATCTCACGTTTTATATTGACTTTTCCCAAAAAGTGTGCTATGATATATGGTGTAAATTTATTACTCGGAGGTTTTCTGTTATGAAACATATCCAAACCATTGAAACTCGCAACCTTTGCGAAAGCGCAAAGAACGGCGGTTGCGGCGAATGCCAAACCTCTTGCCAATCTGCTTGCAAGACCAGCTGCGGTATCGCTAACCAACAATGCGAGAATACTGAGAAGTAAGATTTTCTCACTAAAAAACGCCGCCAAATTGGCGGCGTTTTTAATGCCTTTTCCAAAGGCGCATTTTTGATGCAAACAAAGGAGTTTTTACATATATGGTACATCAATACAAGCTTGGCGGATATAACATCGTGCTCGACTCCTGCTCGGGCGGCGTTCACGTGGTGGACGAGGTAGCGTATGACATCATCGCGCTCTATCAAGAAAAGAGCCGCGAGGAGATCGTTGCCGCCATGAAAGAAAAATACGCCGCACACGAGGATATTACCGCCGAGGATATTGAAGAATGTTATGACCAAGTCACCTCTCTTTGTGAGAGCGGCAAGCTCTTTTCCCCCGACACCTTTGAGGGGATGGCGGGACACCTGAAGGAAAAGACCTCGGGCGTTATCAAGGCGCTCTGCCTGCACGTGGCACACACCTGCAACCTCAATTGCTCCTACTGCTTTGCAAGTCAGGGCAAGTATCACGGTGACAGAGCCGTGATGAGCTTTGAGGTGGGCAAGCAGGCGCTTGATTTTTTGGTTGCCAATTCCGGCACGCGCCGCAATTTGGAGGTCGACTTCTTTGGTGGCGAGCCCCTGATGAATTTTGACGTTGTCAAACAGCTTGTGGCATATGCACGTTCGATTGAAAAGGAAAAGGGCAAGAACTTCCGCTTTACCCTGACCACCAATGGCATGCTGGTTGACGATGACGTCATCGATTTTGCCAACCGTGAGTGCCACAACGTGGTCCTCAGCCTTGACGGCAGAAAAGAGATCCACGACCGCTATCGCGTTGACTATGCAGGACGTGGCAGCTGGGAGCAGATCGTGCCCAAGTTCCAAAAGTTCGTCAAAGAACGCGGCGGCAGAGGGTATTATATGCGCGGCACGTTCACACACGCGAACCCCGATTTTCTCAAGGATATTCAAACCATGCTCGACCTCGGCTTTACAGAGCTGAGCATGGAGCCCGTTGTTTGCGCGCCCGGTGATCCTTCCGAGCTGACACAAGAAGATCTTCCCATCGTGCTTGAGCAATACGAAAAGCTTGCAGAGCTGATGCTGGAGCGCGACCGCGAGGGACGTCCCTTTACCTTCTATCACTACATGATCGACCTGACGGGCGGTCCTTGCATCTATAAGCGCATTTCGGGCTGCGGCTCGGGAACCGAATATATGGCTGTCACCCCTTGGGGCGACCTTTACCCCTGCCACCAGTTCGTTGGCGAAGAAAAGTTCAAGCTGGGCGACATTTGGAACGGCGTGACCAACAAGCCCGTTCAATGCGACTTTGCAAGCTGCAACGTCTACGCGCGCCCCGACTGCCGCGACTGCTGGGCAAAGCTCTACTGCTCGGGCGGTTGTGCCGCAAACGCTTATCACTCCACAGGCAGCGTAACCGGCGTTTACAAGTATGGCTGCGAGCTCTTCCGCAAGAGAATGGAATGTGCCATTATGGTGGAGATCGCACGCACGCTTGCCAAAAACGGACAGTAAGCCTATGAAGATCAAAACACCCATCTGCGATTTTGTGCGTCGCTATGCCGAGAGCAAAACCGCGCGTTGGCACATGCCCGGTCACAAGGGCGCAGGTGCGCTGGGAATAGAAGCGCTCGACATTACCGAGATCGCAGGCGCAGATTCGCTCTATGAAGCCGACGGCATTATAAAAGAAAGCGAAGATATCGCTTCCTCCCTCTTTGGGGCGCACACCTTTTATTCCACCGAGGGCTCGTCGCAATGTATCAGAGCTATGCTCCATCTTGCAAAAACGCAGGCGTGGCTTCAAACAAAGCATCCCTACGTTTGGGCAACACGCAACGTGCATAAGACATTTCTCTCGGCGGCAGCGCTCCTCAATATAGACGTAGAATGGCTCTACGGCAACGGTGAGGAAAGCTATCTTTCATGTCCCCTCTCCCCCGACGATTTGGAGAAAAGATTGCAAACGGCAACCGTTCTGCCCTCGGCACTCTACCTGACGTCTCCCGACTATCTTGGCAACGTTGCGGATATTGCTGCCATTGCAGAGGTTTGCCACCGCTATGGGGTGCTGCTTTTGGTGGACTGCGCTCACGGCGCGTATCTCAGATATTTGCCAACCTCGCTCTACCCCACCGACTTGGGAGCTGATATGTGCTGCTCGTCGGCACACAAGACCTTGCCCGTCCTCACGGGTGGCGCGTATTTGCATCTTGCTAAAAATATAGATGCTAATACTTTGGATGCCGCAAAAAAAGCCTTGGCACTCTTTGGCTCAACCAGTCCCTCGTATCTCATTTTGCAATCCTTGGATGCAGCGAACGCTTACCTTGCAAACGATTGCCGCCAAAATCTTGCTCGCACAGTCGCGCGCCTCGATGAATTGAAGAAGCGTCTCACTCTTCGCGGTTATCAACTTGTGGGAAATGAACCGCTCAAAATCACAATTGCCACCAAATCTTTTGGCTATACGGGTATCGATTTTGCATCACATCTGCGAGAGAACGGCATAGAATGTGAGTTTGCCGACAATGATTTTGTCGTCCTGATGCCCTCCACCGACGTGGGCGCTGATGAGCTTGCACACCTTGAAATGGTTGCAACGTCACTCCCCCAAAAAAGTCCTATTACAATAGCGCCGCCCACACCTGCAAAAGCGGAGCGCGTATTGCGCATCTGCTATGCACTCCTTTGGCCCTCCGAAACGGTAGCGGTTGAGGATAGCGTTGGACGAATCCTCGCATCTCCGAGTGTTTCCTGCCCCCCTGCCGTGCCGATCGTCATGTGCGGTGAGAGGATCGACGAGGCAGCCGTTCGCGCCTTCCGTTACTACGGCGTTGAAAAATTGCGCGTGGTGATCGAGCTCGACAAGCAGCTCGACAAGCTTTAATTTGAAAAACATCTTGATTTTTTAAAAAAACTGTGTTATGATGTAAACAGAAACTATGAAAGGAGAACCTGTTATGCGTATTCAAGAATCAGGAGAAATGTACTTGGAGACAATCCTTTTGCTTTCTCAAAAATCGGGACACGTGCGCGCCATTGACGTGGGCGAGGAAATGGGTTACTCCAAGCCTTCGGTCAGCCGCGCGATGGGCCTGCTTAAGAGTGGCGGCTTTATTGTGGTCGATGCCGACGGCGCTATCACGCTCACCGATGCAGGACGCGAGATTGCCGAAAAGATCTACGCGCGCCACACGCTCCTGACCAAATTTTTGATTGCTCTTGGCGTTGACGAGGAGACCGCCTCGGAGGACGCCTGCAAAATGGAGCATAGCATTGGAGATGCCTCGTTTGCAGCCATTCAAAAATTTGCAGAGGAAAACGATCTGTTATAAAAAAAGCGCGGAATTGCCAAGGTAATTCCGCGCTTTTTTTATGGACGGTATTGGGTATTGTACCCCGGGTTATTTTGCGGACGCAGGTCGTTTGGGTATTCGATGTCGGTTTGCATATCCAAAACGATTTTTTGAATACGTGCATAAACGTCTTGCACATCCTCAAGCTCCTCAAAAACAAATTCGTTTTGCTTGTTGCCGCGCGAATCGTAGCGAACGCCGGAATCAAAGCAGATGTCACCAACGTGAAAAAATTTATCCACAAAGCCAATACGGGTCTGCACGTTTTGCAGGTCCTTGTAAAAAAGCGAGACCTCGTTAATGGCAAGAAAACCGTGCTGAATAACAATGCGGCGGTTGGTGACGTAGTAGCCCGTATTTGTGTAACGACGGCCTGCCGTAATGACGTTGGCAAGCCAGATCCATACGGGCATCATATGCAAAAGGAAGAACGGAATCAAGAAGAAAGCCCCTTCCCCATCTGCAAAAAGCGAACCGATAAAGCCAAGATCAAAGCACAACCAAACAATGGCAATGGGTAACATGGTGGTGGATTTTGTTGCAATAAAGGCACTCTTTTTGGGTTTTCCTTCCCACAAAACCTCTTCCCCTTCGGCAAGAACAATGCGTTGCGGAGTCAGCGAATCATAAAGCATTTGTATACTCTCCTTTCAGTCTACCTACTATAAATAAACAGAATTTATGATGCTTGCATCACTCAATCTTTAAAAATTCTTCTTTCTCACCAAACAAACGGTATCAGTCGGTATTTTACTTTCTTTTTGTAGTCGGCATAGCCGTCAAGCTCCGCGGTCAGGACCTTTTCCTCGTTTAAAATACGAACGATGATAACGATGGGATAGGGCGCGAAGCACAAGAGCGACCAGAAAGATCCCAGCACGAGCGGAATGGACAAAAACAGCCAAACGGTGACCGCGTACATCGGGTGACGGACAATGCCATACAGTCCTGTGTCCACCACCTTTTGCCCCTCTTGCACTTCAATCGTGCGGGAGAGATAAGCATTCTCGCGCATCACCTCGGCGTAGAGGGCGTAAGAGGCGAGCAAAACAACCGATGAGACAATCAAAAGCCACGTAGGTACGCGCGACCATGCAAATCGGTAATCCAGTCCTGCCACGATAAAGCCGACAAGGAACAACAGTCCCGAAAGAGCAACAACACCCTTTTGGGTGTTTTCTTTTTCCTTGGCACCAAGGCGTTTTTCCAAAAGCGCGGGAGCTTTGATGAGCAGCACCGCTCCCAAGAAAAGCATGGGGATAAATAACAGTGCAATAAAAATCCATCCACCCGTGTAGGCAAAACTGCCCGCGGGCAGGAACAAAAGCGCGCCAACAAGTATAAGACCGCAGAGGAATTTTGTCAGAGCGCTGAACAAAAGTTTTGTTTTCTTCATTGTCTTTTCCTCTTATAGCATCGCCAAAATTTCGGCGGCGTTGGTGTCGGGCTTCACCTTTGGCATCACTGCCTCGATATTTCCCTCGGCGTCAATGAGATAGGTAGAGCGCACCACACCCATGGATACCTTGCCGTAGTTCTTCTTCTCTTGCCATACGCCATAGGCTTCGATCGCTATGCGGTCGGGGTCGGAGAGCAGAATAAAGGGCAGCTCGTATTTTTCGGCAAACTTTTGGTGGGATGCAACGCTATCGCGGCTAATGCCGATGACAACAACGTCACGCGCTTCAAACTCTTTGTACGCGCCTGCAAACGCGCAGGCTTGCCGGGTGCATCCGGGAGTGTTATCCTTGGGGTAAAAATACAAGACGACGCGCTTGCCAAAAAAATCGGACAGAGAGACGGCATTTCCGTCCTTATCGAAAAGTGTAAAATTCGGCGCTTTGGTTCCTATTTGCAGCATGGTAGTGGTCTCCTTTGCTTTTATTTTTTTGTCATGCGACGAATGATGCCCGGACCGTTCTTTTTCAGCCAAAGATTGTGTGTTTTGTAATCGGGGCACACGCGCAAAACTTCGTAGTAAAATTCTTTGGAATGGTTCATATGCTTGAGGTGGCAGAGCTCGTGGATGATGACACTGTCCATCACCTCAGTGGGAGTGAGCAGTAAGAGACAGTTGAAATTGAGATTTTTCTTGCCGCTGCAGCTTCCCCATTTTGTTTTTTGATGACGAATGGCGATGCGATTATAGTCTACGCCAATGATGGCAGCATAGTATTTGACGCGCGGCGGAATGATTTCGTGTGCGCGTTTGGTCAAGAGGCGCATTCCCTCTTCGGTGATGCGAGGGCCGCTCGGCTTGCTTGAAAAAGTGGCAAGCTTTTTGCGAATCCAATCCTCGTGACGGGCAACAAAAGCGGCAATTTCATCGTCCCGCATCGCTCGCGGCGCGCGGACGATTACCTCGCCCGCCTTGATTTGTAAGGCAACCGTTTTGCGGTCACTCCTGATAATGCGGTATTGCATAACGGCTCCTTTCGTGTTTTTGTTTCCCTTTGTAAATCAACTCTCTTAGCGAGCGGGGTCTTGGTGGTGCCCACGCGCTCGCGGCAGCAAAAGCAAGTCTTCGACTTGCGCCGACTGTCTGTCCGTACAGTACGGACTTTTCTTTTTTGACCTTTTGTTAGAGATTTCTTGAAAGGGGCGTGGGGAAAGCTTCTTGCAAGAAGTTTTCCCCACAAAACCGCCTCTCCTTATTCTCCCAAAACACTCGCGACTGCGGACATAATGCCAATGCGGCCGCTCTCATAGGTAAGACCGCCTTGGAAGAAAGCGGTATAGGGGGCACGCAGAGGTCCGTCGGCGGAGAGCTCGATGGAGCTACCCTGCACAAACGTTCCTGCCGCCATAATAACTTGGTCCCCATAGCCGGGCATCGCCCAAGGTTCGGGAGTCACAAAGGCATCAACGGGAGAGCCTGCTTGAATACCGCGGCAGAACGCGCAAAGCCCTTCGGCACTGCCCATAATCACAGATTGAATAATGTCGTGGCGCTCCTCGTTCCAGCGAGGCTCGACCACGTAGCCGAGTTTTTCAAACATATATGCCGCAAGGTGCGCGGTTTTGAGTGCCTGCGCGACTGTGTGCGGCGCGTAGAACAAGCCCTTGAACATCGACTTGTTCTGCCCCAGAGTAGCACCTGCCTCGGCACCGATGCCGACAGAGGTCATGCGGTAAGAGGCAAGCTCAACGGCACGGCGTGTACCTGCAAGGTAGCCACCCGTCTCTGCCATTCCGCCGCCGGGGTTCTTGATGAGAGAACCGATCACAAGATCCGCGCCAACGGCACAAGGCTCTTTCGTTTCTACAAACTCGCCGTAGCAGTTGTCTACCACAACAAAGGTCTCGGGGCTGATATTCTTGACAAACTTGACAAGCTCGCCGATCTCGTCCACGCTCAAGGTCTTGCGATTGAGGTACCCCTTGGAGCGTTGCACGAATACCATCTTGGCACGCGCGCCGAGGGCGCGGAGCTTGTCCTCGATCTCGGTAAAATTGAAAGTGCCGTCGGGGTTCAGATCGGTCTGCTCGTAATCCACGCCAAAGTCGCGCAGCGAGCCGTTGCCGGGAGTGCCCGAAAGACCGATCACTTCTTCAAGCGTGTCATAGGGCTTGCCTGCCACCGAGTACATTACGTCGCCCGGGCGCAGAATGCCGAAAAGGCCGATGGAGAGCGCGTGCGTGCCGCTGATGATGGTCTGGCGCACAACGGCGGCCTCTGCCCCCATGACGTCTGCCCAAACCGCCTCGAGCACCTCACGGCCACGGTCATCGTAACCGTAGCCGCTGGTGGATTGAAAACAAGAGTCACTTACGCGGTGGGTGCGGAAGGCATCCATCACCTTTTGCGTGTTGAGGAATGCGACCTCTTCAACGTGCCCGAATTGCTGCGCAAGAGCGCGCTCTGCCTCAAGGGCGAGGTCCTGTATCTTTTGAGAAAAAATCATTTTGCTATTCGCTTTCTTTTACGGATAAATTAGTCGATGTAGTAATCTTCGGGGTTGATGCTGGGGAATTCAACGTCCTCGGGAGTGGTGCGGTTGGATACCTCGTGATAGAACGCGGCACGTGCCACCTGCTGATAAGGAATGACAAAGTACAGTCCCAGACCGCAGGTGCAGCTGATCGCCAGGATCTCCCAACCGATAAAGCTGAAGTCAAGGCAGAACAGACGGAACTTGTTGCCCTTCATCATCTGGCGGGAGAGGCGCAGAGCCTCAATGGCACCTACACCGGGATAGTCCGCCATGATCAGGTGTGCCATAGAATATGCGTAGGTTACGGGGATGCGGATGCACGCGGTTACGATAGAACCGAGAGAAACGATGCCAAAGAAGGTAGCAAACGGAACCAGAACCACTGCAATCGAGAGCTCATTTGCAAGGAGCTTGGGGAGCGTGTCAATTAGGTGCACGCCTCCAATAAAGAGGGCGATGTAGGTGGGCAGAGTCGTCAGATCCAGAATGAGGCTGTGAACAAAGTTCAAGCCAACGGTTTTGAGATAACCGCGACCGAAACGATCGAACAGCGTATCAAGCGTAATGCCCGGTCTGTTGCCGTCCAAAATGTTCAGGCAGAACTTTTGATAGCCGACCTTAACGGGGGACGAAACAAACATGCGGAGCAGGAAAAGCACAACGATAGTCAGAACGAAAACGAGAACGAAGGAAGAAAGAACTGTGGCAAAGAGAGGATAATCGCTTCTGAAAACGTCTCCCATTGCTTTAAAGTTCAAATCCTTGAGTGCTTGCTCAAATGCCTCTGCCTCCTCGGGAGTGAGGATGGGCGCGGTTTGTGCGGGCAGATCTGTCTCATCAAAGCTGACACCGCTATTGTTGTTTATCGACACACCGCTCGAGGTGAGACCGCCAAAGATGACTGCCAAAAAGGTAACGCCTGCGGCAATCCACCAAAAGCCCTTGAGGGCGCGCTTTGCAATGCGGCGGAAATCAACTGCCTTGCGGGGGCGTGTTGCGTAATACGGGGTTTGATATTGATTGTTATCCATTTTGTTTTTCCTTTCTAAAACTTTTGTTTTCGCGTAACGCACTTATATTGTACCACGCGGTCACTTGACTGTCAATGATATTCTTTAGATGTTTACGAAACGTTTACAATTTGGGGCTTTATCAATATTGCTCGATGATGGCGCGGAAAGCCATTCCGCGCTCCTTGTAGTTGTTAAAGGCGTCAAAGCTTGCGCAAGCGGGAGACAACAGAACGATATCCCCCTCCCCTGCTACGGTGCAAGCCAATTTGACCGCCTCGGAGAAATCGGGCTGCAGGTAAACGGGGATCTTGCCCTCCTGCACCTCTGTCTTTTGCAGGAGTGCCGTCAGGATCTTGCTGGCAGTCGCACCCGTCAGCACCACCGCCTTGGCATACTCGCAAATGGCATCGGCAAGGGGCTCAAAGGGAGTCTTTTTATCCGAGCCGCCGCAAATGACAATGGGCTTTGCAGGCATTGCCGAAAGCACCGCCGCGGTGCGCACGGGGGTGGAGTCGATGGAGCTATCGTAATAAGTAACCCCATTTGAAACACGCACGGGCTCCATGCGGTGCTTAACACCTGTAAAGGTGGTTGCAACCTCGCGCACGCTCTCGGCAGATGCGTACTCAAAGGTGAGCGAGATGGCGACCATCAGATTTTCAAGGTTGTGCCGTCCGCGCAAAAGCAGTTGGTCGGCTTGCATGATCTCGTGCTCAACGTCGTCTTGCCAAAGATAGA
Source organism: Eubacteriales bacterium (assembly GCA_045594605.1). Taxonomy (GTDB): domain Bacteria; phylum Bacillota; class Clostridia; order Oscillospirales; family CAG-272; genus UMGS1865. The sequence goes on along the minus strand of JAZNYU010000222.1, from coordinate 1,480 downwards.
TCTTGCCCTCTCTGACGTATACGGCGCTATCCCCCTCTTTTAAGGCGAATTCGGTGTAGGAGGTCTTGCGCGAGGAGAAATAGGTGATGGGGATCTCTACGTCCTTGCCAAGCCCTGCCGTTATGCGGTTTTCGGCATTGAGGACTGCGCGGCGACAAGGAGAATAACGGAAGCCGTTTGCCTTTGCCTCGGTGTATTCCTCCATACCCGTGTGCCAGTTGAGGTGATTGGGGGTTACGTTGGTGATTGCCGTAACGTGCGGCGAATGCTTGATGCCCTGCAATTGAAAGCTGGAAAGCTCCACAACGGCAAGATCGTGCTCGGTCATATCTGCCACCATGGGGAGCAGAGGCGTGCCAATGTTACCACCAACGTATATGCGTGTTTTTTCTTCGTTTTTGTATTCCTGTGAAAGGATCAGTCCTGTGAGCGTGGTTGAGGTAGTCTTGCCGTCGCTGCCCGTTATACCGATCACGGTGGCGGGAGTCAGCTCAAAAAAGAGCTCCATCTCCGAGGTGAGCACCGCTCCCCGCTCTATCGCTGCGGCAAATTCGGGAATGTCGGGGCGCATACCGGGAGAGCGGAAGATGATCTCCTCGTCAAGCTCCTCAAGATAGCCGTCCCCCAAACGCAAGATAGCGCCCTGCTTTTCGAGCTCGTCGGCAGTTTCGCCAAGCTGCTCCCTCGTTTTTTTATCGCGTGCGCAAACAACGGCACCGCGCATGAGCAAAAAGTCGATGAGGGGTCGGTTAGAAACGCCAATGCCTACCACCGCACAACGCTTACCGCGTATGTATTGCATCCAATCAAGTAAATTCAAGTGTCTTTCCTCCCTTGTGGCCGTCCCTTTGGGCGGGTGTGACGTATGCGCGGACATGCCCGCGCGCTCTTATGAGTCAATCTATATAATATTATATTCTATTTCTCCCAAAGTTGCAATAGAAAAAGACGAGAAAATACAATTTTTTTCAAAAAATGCGGTTCTCCCCCTTTTCAAAAAGGTTTTTTTCTGTTATAATGATAACAGATGACAGTTACATTACGCTTTGCGAAAGGATGGACGCCAATGGCTACAAAAAAGCAAGACGCACAACAATATAATGATCAAAGCATAAAAGCCCTCAAGGGCGCCGACAGAGTTCGGAAGCGCCCCTCGGTTATTTTCGGCTCGGACGGACTGGAAGGATGCGAGCATTCCTTTTTTGAGATCCTCTCCAACTCGGTAGACGAGGCAAAGGCAGGGCACGGTAAGGAAATTAAGGTTACCGTTTTTCAGGATAGAAGCATTGAGGTTGACGACCACGGTCGTGGCGTACCGCTTGGATGGAACGAGGCCGAGGGCCGCTGGAACTGGGATCTGATCTACTGTGAGCTCTATGCCGGCGGTAAATATGAAAATAACAGTGGTGGCGGCGCGTACGAGTATTCTCTCGGCTTGAACGGTCTTGGCGCGTGTGCTACCCAATATGCTTCGGAATAT
>JAZNYU010000221.1:0-3718 GCA_045594605.1 Eubacteriales bacterium | reverse complement strand
CGTTACGACGCAGCAAAAAAGAAATAAAAAAGAAAAGGCAAGCGAGGCGCCAAGGGCGGCTCGCTTGTGCCACTTGGTATAAAGGAGAAACGTATGAACGCTATCGAAATCAAAAATTTATCCAAAAGCTTTCGCACGATGTATGCGGTGGATCATTTCAACATGACCGTTCCGCAGGGTGCGATCTACGGCTTTATTGGAGAAAACGGATCGGGAAAATCGACCACGATGAAGCTTATTTGCGGTCACCTCGTTCCCGACGAGGGAGAGATCAAGCTCTTTGGCAAGGACTACACCGATGCAGGTGTGCGCGTCAGAGTCGGGGCGTTGATCGAGAACGCAGGCTGCTTTTCGGGCTCGAGCGTCTATCAAAACCTGATGATGCAATGCATCAACCTCGGTATTGAGAATGCCGACGAGGAGATCCGCCGTGTGTTGGAGATCGTGCGTATGGAAGATAACGCCAATCTCAAATTCAAGAGCTGCTCCCTTGGTATGAAGCAGCGCATCGGCATTGCAATGGCGCTCCTCGGAGATCCCGCTTTGCTGATTCTGGACGAGCCTATCAACGGTCTTGACACCGACGGTATGAGAATTATGCGCGAGATCCTTGTGGACATCACGCAAACGTACGGCTGCACCGTTCTTATTTCCTCGCACATTCTCGGTGAGCTTGAAAAGATCGCAACACACTATGGCATCATCCGCCAAGGCAAAATGATCATGGAGCTTTCCGCTAAGGATATGGATGCAAGAGCACAGGTGTTCGTCTCGCTCAAAACCGCAGAAATGCAAAAGGCGTGGTTCCTGTTGACCAAAAAATACGCCGACGTGCGCATAGAGGATGGCTACATCCGCATCTATGACGTTGACAACGTAGAGGAGATCGTTGCCTACCTGATGGAGAATGGGCACGTTGTCAGCGAGATACAGAAGAACAAGATCGGTTTGGAAGAATACTACATTGAACTGATGTCGAAGCAAGGAGGAGACAGAGCATGACAAAAGAAATTCAATTTGAATCCCCGAGCTTTGCTCGCCGTATTAAGGGAATGCTTGGCGTAGACTTTTACCGCCTGTTCCACACCCCTCTCTTTTATATCTTTCTTGTTATTGCCGCTATTATTCCTGCAATGGTATCGGCTATGACGATGATGCCCGACCAAAACGGCAACACCATGGAGCCCCTTTACTCCAACGTGTGGCAGATCATCGCGGCATCCAAATCGCTTTACGTGATCGAAACGATTGCTGACTACGCCAACATGAATATGGTGTTCATTTTTGGCGGCATTATGGTTTCCATTTTCATCGGTCACGATTACAAGAGCGGCTACGTAAAGCAGCTTTTTACCACCCACGCCAAAAAGCAGGACTATATGATCTCCAAATCCCTGACCTGCGCATTTGCCATGGCGTGCATGTGCATCACCTATTTTATCGGTGGCACGCTTGGCGGTCTCTTGGTCGGTTATGAGACAGACGTTAACGTCGGTTCTTTGATCATCGCCATCCTTGGCAAGATCGTGATGAGCCTTGGTTGGGCGAGCCTTTATACCTTCCTCAACGTTATTTTCAGAAGATATTTTGGTATTTCCATTGCATCGTCCTTCTTCTTTGGCACGGGCATTCTTATTATCGGTGTTGCCGCGGTTGTTGAAAATCTTTCCATTCCCACGGGATTTCTCAACATCTTCCTTTACGGTGCATCGGTCAATGCCAATCTTTCCAGCAACGTAGGTGCTTTGCTTATCTGCATCGCGGTATCGGCGGTGTGGACGGTCGTCTATAATCTCCTCGGCACCAAAATTCTCTCCACAAGTGACGTATATTAAAGGAGGGCACATAAATGAATGCAGTTGAAATCAAAAATCTATCCAAAAATTTTGGTCCCAAGCAAGCCGTTTGCGGTCTTGATATGACCGTTCCTATGGGCGCGATCTACGGCTTTATCGGCGAGAACGGTAGCGGAAAATCCACCACCGAGAAGATGATCTGCGGTCTGATCCCCACAAGTGGCGGCTCTATCAAGCTCTTTGGCAGAGACTATACCGACGGCGACGTGCGCGCAAGACTTGGCGTCCTGATCGAATCCCCCGGGTGCTTTCCCGGTCTTACCGTTTGGGATAACATGATGCTACAGGCGGAAAACCTTTCTATCCCGAACGCCGAAGAGGAGGTGATCAAGGTCCTCAAAACCGTTCGCATGGAGGGTGCGGCAGGCAACAAATACAAAAACTGCTCCCTTGGTATGAAGCAGAGAGTCGGCATTGCAATGGCGCTTTTGGGAGATCCCACCCTGCTTGTGCTCGACGAGCCCCTCAACGGTCTGGATGCCGACGGTATGCGCATTATGCGCGAGGTATTCATCGACATTATCAAGGATGGCACGCGCAGCATCATCGTTTCCTCGCACCTGCTTGGCGAATTGCAAAAGGTGGCTACGCACTACGGCATCATCCGCCACGGCAAAATGATCGTAGAAATGACCGCTGACGAGTTGGATGCCTCTTGCCGCACCTACGTGGCATTGCAATCTGCCGAAATGAATAAGACCAAGCTACTGCTTGGTTGCAAATACTCCCGTGTGGAGGAGGACGAGGCAGGCTACCTTCGCGTGTACGATATGACAACGCCCGAGGAGATCGTGACCTATCTTTACCAAAACGGAATTTGCATCACAGAAATCAAGACCGACAAGATCGGCTTGGAAGAATACTACATTGACCTGATGAAGGGAGGCAAATAAAAATGGAAAACAAGATCGTTTTTGAAAAGAATTCCTTTTCCAAGCGTCAAAAGAGCATGCTTCGGGTAGATGCACGCAGAATGCTCAGATCCCGGCTGTTCTACATTTTGCTTGCTGCCTCACTCCTGATGCCCATTTTGATGACGGTGATGATGGCAATGATGGATGGCTCTGTCTCCATAGATCCGCAAACGGGTGTGGAGACCGTTATGAAGGGCCCCGAAAACACCTGGCAGAACATCGGCACGCTCCCGGGTGGAGAAGCCATGGGCGGCAATGAAGTGTTTATGATGTGCAACATCAATATGATGTTTATGGCAGTTGCCGTTTTTATCTGCCTTTTTATTAGTGAGGATTTTCGCAGCGGATACGCCAAAAATCTCTTTACCGTGCGAGCAAAAAGAGGGGAGTACGTCATTTCCAAAACCCTTTGCGGCTTTATTGGCGGTGCGTTGATGCTGATCGCCTACTTTGTCGGCTCGGTGCTCGGCGGCGCGATCGCGGGACTTTCCTTTGACCTGTTTGGACTGGGTGGCGGCAATCTTTTGATGTGTATGCTTGCCAAGGTGATGCTCATGCCGGTGTTTGTTTCCATCTTTGTGCTCATCAGCGTGGCGGCAAGGCAAAAGGCTTGGCTCGCCCTTTGCGGCTCTCTTGGCGGTGGCATGCTTCTGTTTATGATGGTCTCCATGATCACACCCCTGAACTCCACAATCGTTAACGTTCTGCTTTGTGCGTTGGGCGGCTTGCTTTTTGCCGTTGGTTTGGGAGCCATCAGCAAGGCTGTTCTAAAAAGGACGAGTTTAGTGTAAAACACAAAAGGCAACGTCTGGGTGGCGTTGCCTTTTTTGTTCTCTCAAAAGATATAACCCAAAAACAAAAAAAGGGGTTGACATTACGCATATTGTGGTAAAATGGTTTTGAAAACCATATTACGTGGCAAAACCAACCTTGTTTTGTGGGTTTGCG
>JAZNYU010000220.1:0-2385 GCA_045594605.1 Eubacteriales bacterium | reverse complement strand
CGGGAGTGGGCGTGGGAGCGGAAGTTACCTCTGTGCGAGGCGCTGCCGCGGTATTCATCGAGGGATATACGCCCGGTGCGGGCTCTTTTTCCATAGCCGACATTCTCTCGCTGATCTTGTCGGGAACAAAAAGCTTGTCCTCTTCGGTGGGGTCGAGCTTGGGCATCGGCATGGGCGCCATCCTGTCCTCGGGGGATTTCTTTGCGGCGGGCTGCACCACACGAACCGCACCCAGGGGAGCTTCAGCGGCAAAATCGGCAGAATCGTCAACCGTCAACTGACGGGTTGTCGTGCGACGGATCTTTTCATCCATCTTTGCGCGGATCTCGGCATCCTCTGCACTTTGCTCCGAGTAAGAGGGAGCACGTCCTGCGCGTGTGCGCTGACGGTTGCGGATGCGGTTCCACAAATGCTGAGGAGTCATGCCCAAGAGATAGAACAGAGAAACTGCCAAAAGGAAGAAGCCGATGATGAGCGAGCCGGTAAAGTTACCAAGACTGTAAAGCAGGTAACCAAACGAGCCGCCGATCACACCGCCGCCTGTCATTTCTGCGCCGTGGCGCATCAGGGCATCGGCAATCAGCTTGCGTTGCTCAAGGGTGAGGGGCATCAGGCAAAAGATGTGAACCACTGCCGAAAGCGAAACGATGAAAATCACCGAGGCAATGATCTTTGAGGTAGCAACCTTGTTGTCAATATACTGCTTCCAGAACACGCCCAAAACCACCAAAAGGGCAGGGAGTGTAAATACGGCAGGGCCAAAGAGACCGAACAAGCCGTAGCAGATGTGATATCCCACAACCCCCATCCAGTGCTGTGAAGGATCATCCTGCAAGCAGTTTTGCCAATTGCAGAAGATGTTGAGAAGGAGAGAAATACCGATAAAGAGTGCCAAACCGTAAAAAACGTAGGGCAGGACCTTGTGTCCCGGGCGAGCCGAGCGCGGCAGATCCATATTCATCTTGGTATTCTTCTCTTTGCCCTTGGGAGCGGGGGCAGAGCCCTTTTGCTTGGGCATTTCATTTTTTGCCTTTTTGGTCGCAGTGCCGGAGCTTTTCTTTTTCTTTTGCCCCGACGAAGAAGCCGTCTTTTTGGGCTCGGGCTCGCGAACGGGCACCGACGTTTGCGGCTCAGCGGTGGAGGTGCTTCTCCAATCGCTTTGCGGCACTTCCTCCACCGTGCGCTGTACGGGCTCGGTACGGGGAGTGACCTCGATCTGGTCGGCATCCTTCATCACGTTAAAGGGCTGATCGTAAGCCGAGGTTTTCTTTTTTGCGGGCGCGGGAGTGGTCTGCTTTTTTTCGCCGTTTGGCGTTTGGTCGGTCATAGTTTCCGTGTCCTTTCTGCAAATATCAAAGTTAATCAACTCTTAAGTAGAGTTAAATATAATATACCAAATTATAGTATACCATCTTTTTTGACCGATTGCAAGACCCAAAGACAAGTTTTTGATAAGTTTTTTTTAAAAAAGTAGGACGTATGCGCAAAAAGTTGCACATACGTCCCAAAAATTCTATTCTTTATCCGCAACAGAGGGATAGAAAGCGTCCGACATAGAGTTGAGCTTTTTCACACTCACGGGAGCCATCATTTTGCTCACCTGCGGAATTTTGAACAGCAGCACGGCGATCGCCACACAAATAACGGTGTCGGGCAGCATATAAACGCCGTTATAGCAAATGGAGTAGAGAACGGGGCGACCTACCCAAGAGGCACCAAAGGCAACGAACTCCTCGTATTCTGCCCACAGGATGATGCCTGCAAGGAAGTGAACGACAAAGCGCAAAAAGCAAGCGAGCGTAATGCCGCCGATCTTGCCCCAAAAGCCGTACTTGCGGAACATTCCTGCAAGGCCGAGAACCGTAAAGGCAATGAGGAAGTCCAAGAAAAGGGAACCGATCAGCATCCCGGGAGTGAGTCCCCAGGAGAAGACACCACCTTGCAGAATTTGCGACCACGAGTAGCAAAAAGCCGCACCAAGTCCCCATTTGATGCCAAAGCGAATGGAGATGAGGCAAATGGGAAGCATGGATGCCAGGGTGATCGCCCCGTCAAAGGGGAGCTGGAAGAACTTGACGTAGCTGAGTACGATAGCCAACGCCAAAAGGATTGCACTCTCACACAGAGCGCGAACGGGTTTTACTTGTTTCATAATGTTTTTCCTCCTTAAATAAAAATTGACCGCACGAAATCTTCCGTGTGGTCAATATTTGTCGGGGAAAGAACCCAATGACAAAATGTATATCTCCCTACGCCGGCATTATCCGTATCAGGTTTAAGGGTTCGGCTCACGCCATCTCAGCCGTCTTGCGACAGCACCCCCGATTTTATGCGGTTGTTATGAAACAAGTAAAGTGTAGCACAACTTTGCGGATTTGTCAATAG
>JAZNYU010000219.1:0-2058 GCA_045594605.1 Eubacteriales bacterium | reverse complement strand
CGCTTGGCCTCCGACTTCGAGGTGATGACCTCAAATTTGACGCCGAGCATTTCCAATATCTCGCGACGGCGCGGAGATTTGGATGCCAAAATGTATTTCATAGTTTTGTTTGCAGAAAAACTTCTGCTCCTTTCGGTTCTTTTCGTAGGGTGGGGGAAGAAAGCTCGGCTCCCCTCCCCCCACGCAACTTATTTTTTCATCGAGATCGCCTTTTTTGCTGCCTCGGCGATTTTTTCGGGAGTCAGTCCATACGCCTCAAGGAGCGCGGGAACGGTGCCCGAGTGTCCGTAGGTGTCATTCATACCAACGCGAATGACGGGAACGGGACAGCTCTCGCAGATCGCCTCGGTAACAGCCGCGCCAAGTCCGCCAATGATGTTGTGCTCCTCGGCGGTAACGATCGCGCCTGTCTCGGCGGCAGCCTTTGCCAAAATTTCCTTATCGATGGGCTTGATGGTGTGCATATTGATGACACGTGCGCGAATTTTCTTCTTGGCAAGCAGGTCTCTTGCTTCCAGCGCCATGGAGACCATCAGTCCGGTTGCCACAATGGTAAGGTCCTTGCCGTCTGCCACGCAAACACCCTTGCCAAGCTCAAACTTGTAGTCGGGAGTATCGTTGATGATCGGTACGGCAAAACGACCGAAGCGGAGATAGAACGGGCCGTTTGTGGTGAGTGCCGCCTCAACTGCCGCTTTTGCCTCAATGGCATCCGAGGGGTTGACAATGGTCATGCCGGGGATGGTGCGCATCAGGGCTATATCCTCGTTGCATTGGTGGGTCGCTCCGTCCTCGCCGACGGTGATACCTGCGTGCGTTGCGCCGATTTTGACGTTGAGGTGGGGGTAACCGATGGAGTTGCGCACCTGCGCGAATGCTCTGCCTGCGGCAAACATTGCAAAGCTGGATGCAAAAACGGTCTTACCCGTGGTGGCAATTCCCGCTGCAACGCTCATCATATTGCCCTCGGCAATGCCGCAATCAAAAAATCTTTCGGGGCACGCCTTTTTAAATTTGATCGTCTTGGTCGCCTCTGCAAGGTCGGCATCAAGAACCACAAAATCGTACTTTTCTGCCAGCTCAACAAGAGCCGCGCCGTATGCTTCTCTGGTAGCCAATTTTTCTGCCATTTTGATACCCTCCTTACGCGTTCAGTTCTGCCAAGGCCTGTGCACATTGCTCGTCGTTGGGAGCTGCGCCGTGCCAGTTGACCTTGTTTTCCATAAAGGATACGCCCTTGCCCTTGATTGTTTTTGCAACGATGGCGGTGGGCTTGCCCTTAACGGTCTTTGCTTCTGCAAAAGCAGCTTCGATCTGTTCAAAATCGTGACCGTCGATGGAAATCACGTGGAAGCCGAAGGCTTCGAGCTTTTTATCGTGAGGAGTGGGATTCATGACCTCGGTAACGGGGCCGTCGATCTGCAGTCCGTTCCAGTCGATGATCACGCAGAGATTATCGAGCTTGTAGTGGGATGCGAACATGCAAGCCTCCCAAACCTGTCCTTCTTCGCTCTCGCCATCACCAACGATGGTGTAAACGCGGTAGTCCTTGCCGTCAATCTTGCCTGCCAGCGCCATGCCTGCCGCAGAGCTGATGCCAAGTCCCAAAGAGCCTGCCGACATATCAACGCCGGGGGTCAAAGTCATATCGGGATGCCCTTGCAGGCGCGCGCCGATCTTGCGCAGCGTAGTCAGCTCCTCCACGGGGAAATAGCCGCGGTTTGCAAGTGCGGAATAAAGCCCCGGGGCGCAGTGTCCCTTGGAGAGAACAAAACGGTCTCGCAGGGGGTCCTGTGGGTTTGCGGGGTCGATGTTCATTTCTTCAAAATACAGATACGCCAGAATGTCGGCGATGGAAAGCGAGCCGCCGGGATGCCCCGACTTTGCCGCGTTTGTGCTCTTGATAACGCCAATGCGGATCTGTCTTGCCGCCTCGCGCAAGGCTTGCAGTTTGCTTTGCTCCATTTTGTACCTCCATGGGGTTTAAACTTCCCTTTTATTATATCCCAATTATGTGTTCTTGTCAATAAGAAAGCGGATTTTGTGGGAAAACTTCTT
>JAZNYU010000218.1:0-3921 GCA_045594605.1 Eubacteriales bacterium | reverse complement strand
GTATAAATGGCTTGAGCGTGAAATGATCCAACAATACTTCACTACCTTCTGTGCAGCTGCCGTTATCGTAGCGGTTCCCATAACCGGCCTCTTTATGTGGTTGCAAAAATACTACGTTGAGGGCGTAACCGGTGGTGCAGTTAAGGGATAAGGAGGAACCTATGAAAAAGATTCTTTCTATGCTTCTTCTGCTCACTCTTCTTTTCACAACGCTCACCATGGGCGCTTGTAAGCCCGACGATGAGAATGGGGAAGAGGATAAGGTAACACTTAACATCATTGATGATAACTATCGCAATTGGTACGAGATTTTTGTTCATAGCTATTTCGATACCAACAACGATGGTATCGGTGATCTCAACGGTGTAACCGCAAAGCTCGATTACATTCAGGAGATGGGCTACAACGGCATTTGGCTGATGCCCATTCATCCCTCTCCCACCTATCACAAATATGACGTGACCGACTATTACGCGATCGATCCCGATTACGGCACGCTTGAGGACTTTAAAAACCTGGTTAACGAAGCACACAAGCGCGGTATTCGCGTTATTATCGATTTGGTGGTAAACCACAGCAGTGACGGACATCCTTGGTTTACCGAGGCATGCAGCTACATTCGTCAAAACGGTGAGCCCGGTGGCAAATACGGCGATTTTTACAATTTCCGCATTACCTCCAATGGTGCTTATCACAAGGTCAGCGGTACGCAATACTCCTATGAGGGACAATTCTGGAGCGGTATGCCCGATCTGAACCTCAGCAGTGAGAACGTAAGAGCCGAGATCAAAAATATTATGAAGTATTGGCTCATCGATTACAACGTTGACGGCTTCCGCTTGGATGCAGTTACCAGCTACTACACAGGCAACCTGCAAGGCAACATCGATTTTCTCGCGTGGCTCAACACCGAGGCAAAGGCAATCAAGCCCTCGGCTTACATTGTTGGTGAAGCTTGGGTAGGGGATGACTATACCATCGATCGCTACTACGAGAGCGGATGCGATAGCTTCTTCCTCTTTACCGGTTCACAGGCAGGCGGCAGCATTGCCACAGCTGTTAAGCAGAGCAACGGTGAGGCGGTTGGCAAGCTTTTTGTTGAGCTGCAAGAAACCTATGGCAGCGATGCAATTCTCGCTCCCTTCCTCGGCAACCACGATACCATGCGCCCCGGCAGCTTTATGCCCGGTGTTGATAACCTTAAAATGGCAGCAGGTGTGCTTTCTATGATGAATGGCGGTACCTTTGTTTACTATGGCGAGGAGATCGGTATGATTAGCAAGGGCGGCAACAACTCCGACCCTGCAAAGCGCATTGCTATGAAGTGGGAAGCTAAGAACATTTATGAAGGATGCTGTTATCTCCCACCCGAGGGAACTCCCGTTGACGAGACCTCTTACTATTATCCCTCTGTTGCCGAGCAAGCAGCAGATTCCGGTAGCATTCTCAACTACTACAAGGCAGCTATGGAGCTGCGCAACCGTTTCCCCTCGATTGCGCGAGGCACGGTGACCTATTACCCCGAGGGACAAAACGGTTACATTTGTGTAATCACCAAAGAATATCAAGGCGAAAAAATTACGATCGTTTTCAATATGGATGCCTTTGAGCAGACCGTAACGCTGAATCAGGATATGCTTGGTTACACCGAGCTCGTTGGCGAGTTGTATGCTGCGGGCGGTGAATTTTCTTTCGATGAGAGCGGAGCACTCGTTATGCCTCCGCAGTCGATCGCAATTTTTCAGTAAGGAGAAAATATTATGGCAAGTTTGTCACTAAAACATATTTTCAAGGTATATGACGGAGGCGTAAAGGCAGTAAACGACTTCTGTATGCATATTGACGATAAGGAATTTATCGTGTTCGTCGGTCCTTCCGGTTGCGGCAAATCCACCACGCTGCGTATGATTGCAGGACTTGAAGAGATTACCGCGGGCGAGCTTCGTATCGATAACGAAATCGTAAACGATTTTGAACCTAAGGATAGAAACATTGCAATGGTATTCCAAAACTATGCTCTCTATCCCCATATGAGCGTTTATGAGAATATGGCATTCTCACTGCGCACCATTCATATGCCCAATGATCAAATTCACGAAAAGGTAATGGAAGCTGCAGAGATCCTCGGCATTACCGAGTATCTCGAAAGAAAGCCCAAGGCACTCTCCGGCGGTCAACGTCAAAGAGTTGCACTCGGACGTGCCATCGTTCGTCAACCCAAGGTATTTCTGCTTGACGAGCCCCTTTCCAACCTGGATGCAAAGCTGCGTGCCGCAATGAGAGCCGAGATCTCTCGCCTGCACGAAAAGCTCGGTACAACCTTTATCTACGTTACCCACGACCAGGTAGAGGCAATGACCATGGGCTCCCGTATCGTTGTTATGAAGGACGGCTACGTTCAACAAATCGATACCCCCATCAATCTTTACAAATATCCCGATAATATGTTCGTTGCCGGCTTTATCGGCACACCGCAAATGAACTTTTTCGACGGTACCGTTACCAAATCGGGTGAGGACGTTAAGTTTACGCTCGATTGCGGCACTACCGTAGATATGAAGTACATCCAAGCCGATAAGATCCCCGTTAAGTATATGGACGGCGCACATAAGATCGTATTCGGTATTCGTCCCGATGACGTACGTGTTTACAACAAGAACAATTATAATGACGGTTCTTGGGCACCTGCAAAGGCAGTTGTCAGTGTAGTAGAGGTTTTGGGCGGCGAGACGCTCATTTATGCAAACCTCAATCTCGATACCCCCGATGCACAAAGCGGTGCCATCATCATCAAGGCAAACCCCGATACCGAGGTTCGCCGCGGCGACATCATCGATATTGAGATCTCCCGTCGTAAGTTCCACGTTTTCGATAAGGACACCGAAAAGAGCATTCGCAGAAGAATTCCTGAGGAGAACGTTATCCTGGCATCGATCGCCGGTGGTACGCTCAGCTTTGAGGCAGAAAGCTTCCGCCTGCCTGCAGCCGTTCAGTGCGCAGATAGCAAGAATGCTGAAATCTCCATGCCCGTTAGTGCTCTTACGCTTGGTGAAGGCAACGGACACGCAAAGGTACAGTGGATCGAGACCATCGAAGGCAAAACGCTTTACTTCCTTAAGGTGGGCAGCTTAACACTGTTCTCCTTGGAGCAGGGCGAGGCAAGATTTGCCGTTGGTGATGATGTTCAATTTGATATTGACTTTACCCAAATGGCAATCGAGTCTCTCGGTGTTACGCCTCTGTCGCTCACCAACACGCTTGACGGTATCTTTACAAAGGTTAAGGACAAGTCTCGCAAGTTCTACCACTTCTATATGAACGTGGGAGAGGCAAAGCTTGTTCCTACCGATAGCATTTGCGAAAAGGTATTTGCTTGCAAGGGCAATAAGATCTTCCACACGCCGCTTGAATACATCGTTGAGGCAAAGTATTTGACAGTGGCACCTCATACCGAGGGCGCAGAAAACGTTCTGGTTGGTAAGGTTCTTGAGCTCTTGGACTACGGTCGTGCAAAATATGCCGTTATCGACGTATACGGCCAAAAGCTGATTGCCGCGTATAACGGCAACGTTGGAGAGACTGTTGACGTCACCGTTCCCGTAGAGGCAGTTACCATTAAGGATAAATCCATCGATATTATTATCGTATAAGACAAGTCAACACAAAGAAAGCCCCCGATGCCAAAGCGTGATGTCCTTAAAGGAGAAATCACAAACAACCGAATAGGACAACGGAAACCGTACAAAATTCAGAAATGAGTCCTGTACGGTTTTCTGCGTTTTGATACGATGCTTGGGGGCAAATACCCTCAAAAAACGGACACGTCATCTTGGTTTTCACCAAAAGGACGTGTCCGCCTTTTTTAATCCTTCCAAAGTTTTTGGAAAAGGGTACGGGGAAAACCCTTTTTTCAAAAAGGTT
>JAZNYU010000217.1:0-7330 GCA_045594605.1 Eubacteriales bacterium | reverse complement strand
TCAAACTCTCGATATCATTGTATTAAAACAGCTTTCGCTGATTCAATCTTGTCTAATCGAGCTTTGCTCTTAGCATTTTACTTTTGTTTTGAGTAGTATTCTCTTTGAATTGTTCGAGATCCAATACACATACTATTTTTTAGCTTTGTACTTCTCTCTTGTTGTTCAATTTTCAATGACCGTGCGTCGCCTCGTTTTTTCGCGGCGACTTTGATATTATACCACAATCTTTTCCGCTTGTCAATACCTTTTTCAAAAGTTTTTTCACTTTTTTTGATATTTTTTTCGTGGCCGTGATAAATATCCATCGCCATGGGCGACTTGCGATATTATACCACGATATTTTGCGGTTGTCAAGTACATTTTTTGCGGTTTTTACCCTTTTTATGCATTTTTGTCGTTCTGCCCCAAATATGTACGACAAAATGGACGACTTTTTTGTAGAAAAAGTAAAAAGCCATCGGCAACCGTCATAAAAGCGCGAAAAAGGGCGGGTTTTCTACCTTATTATATACACGCGTGCGCGAGGGCAAAAAACAAGGAAACGGACGCGTCAAAACAACGCATCCGTTTTTCTTTTCCTTATTATTATGCGCTCAATGCACATCTCTTCTGCCCTCGAGGGCGCGATAGAGGGTGACCTCATCGGCGTATTCGAGGTCGGCGCCTACGGGGACTCCGTATGCAAGTCGCGTGACGCGCACACCGAAGGGTTGGAGCAGACGCGAGAGATACATTGCCGTTGCCTCGCCCTCAACTGTGGGATTGGTGGCAACAATGACCTCGCCAACCTCTCCCGTGCCAACACGTGCGAGCAGTTCTTTGATTTTGAGTTGCTCGGGCGTGATGCCATTCATCGGGGAGATGAGGCCGTGCAAAACGTGATACGTACCGCGGTATTCGCGTACTTTTTCCATTGCTAGCACAGTTCTCGCATCGGTGACAACGCAAATGACGGAACGGTCGCGCTCCTCGTCGGCGCAGATCGGGCAAACCTCGCGGTCGGTCAGGTTTTGACAAACGGGGCAAAGATGGATCTTCTCTTTTGCATCGAGGATGGCGCGTGCAAAGTCCTCTGCTTCCTCGGTGTCGAGCTCAAGGATAGAAAACGCCATGCGCATAGCCGTTTTTTTACCAACGCCCTCAAGTCTGCCGAATTTTTCGGCAAGCTTAGAGAGGGATTCGATGTATTCTGCCATAGATCAGAACAGCCCGGGCATGTTCATGGGACCCGTGATCTTGCCCATTTCTTCGGCGTTGGTATCCTCTACTCTCTTGATGGCCTCGTTAACGGCAGCTACGAGAATATCGGACAGGGTTTCGATGTCATCGGGATCAACGATCTCGGGACTCAGGTCGATGGAAAGGATCTCTTTTTTACCGTTGATCTTAACGTTGACAACACCGCCGCCTGCGGAAATGTCGTACTCACGTGCGTCGAGTTCTTCTTGCTTTGCTGCCATATCCTCTTGCATTTTTTGTGCCTGGCGCAGCATTGCTTGCATATTTTGCGGGCCGCCGCCCATACCCTTTGGAATGTTTGCTCTCATGGTTGTTCTCCTTTTATATATCTGTTTTTTGATACCGTGTGTTAGTTTTCGGTGGCATCGATGATCTCATCAATGACCGATGCATCGGCGCGTTTTTCGGCAACCTCAAAAATGAGTGCGCGGTCGCCAATCTCGCGCTTCAGAATTGCAGAAACTGCCGCACGCAAACGGTCGCGTGCCTCGCCCTGCTCCATCATTTGCAAGGAAAAGGGATCGCCAAAACGGACGATGACCTTGCCGTCCTCGGTCTCGTAAGCGCGCGAGGATTTTGCAAAGCTTGCGCGCATGGGATCAGAGCGGCTGATACGCTCGACCACCTCCATCCAATTGCGGATGGTACGCAGGGTGCGCGTGGGCACAGATGTGGATTGCGGTGTGGGAGTGGGCTTTTTTTCTGCCACAGGCTCGGGCTTCGGCTCTGCTTTTTGCGGCTTTTCTGCCGTTTTTTGCGGGACGTGTGCGTTTTTTTCTGCTTTTTCCGCCTTTACGGGAGCGACAGAAACGATACCTGTATCCAGTCTTTCCTCAAGCTGTGCAATGCGCGAGAGCATTGCCTCAGGTGAGGTATCGAGTGCCGCATCACACATGCGGACAAGTGTCATTTCGGCAATTACGCGCTTGACGGCATTGGCTTTGAGCATAGCAAACAAGGCTTCCTCAAGCAGCTTGCAATGGCGGATCAAGGTCTCCTTGCGGAAGAGCGCGGTAACGGCTTGCATCTCCTGTGCCTCGTGATCGGTCAGGTCGAGATATGCCGTTGCGTTTTGTGTGGTTTTGAGGATAAGCATATCGCGCCAGATGGAAATGAGATCTTGCCAGAAGATGCTGATATCCTTGGAAGAACGCACAACCGATGAGATCTGCTCAAAGAGCGCATCGTAGTTGCTCTCGGCAACGGCGCGCACGGTTTCGATCATGGCTTCCCGTCCGGTAATGCCGACGGTTTCGGCAACCACGTCGGGGGTGACTGCCCGTCCGCCTCCGGCACAAAGCTCCAACAGGCTGATGGCATCACGCATACCGCCCTGTGCAAGCTTTGCAAGCATACGCGCGGACTCGGCATCGAGGGTAATTCCCTCCTCTTTTGCGATATACGTCAGTCGATTTACCAGCACGTCGGTTGCAATTCGGCGGAAATCGAAGCGTTGGCAACGGGAAATGATGGTGGCGGGGAGCTTTTGCAGCTCGGTGGTCGCCAGAATGAAAATAACGTGTTCGGGCGGCTCCTCCAGCGTTTTGAGCAGTGCGTTAAATGCACTTGCGGAAAGCATGTGCACCTCGTCGATGATATAAACGCGATATTTCATAGACGACGGCGAATAAACGACCTCGTCGCGAATGTCGCGGATGTTATCAACGCCGTTGTTGGATGCAGCGTCCATTTCAAGCACGTCGGTGGTGGAACCGTTGTCGATAGAGACGCACGCCTCGCAAACGCCGCACGGGCTGCCGTTTTTGGGGTTGTGACAGTTTACTGCTTTGGCAAGGATCTTGGCGCAGGTCGTCTTACCCGTTCCGCGAGAGCCGCAAAACAGATATGCGTGGCTGAGTGCCCCATTTTGCGCTTCGTATTGCAAAATGGATGTAATATGCTCCTGACCGCATACGTCCTCAAAGGTCTGCGGACGCCATTTTCTGTATAACGCCTGATGCATATAGCCTGTCCTCCTTGTCTTTATTTTTGGGCCTTTTTAGCCTACGTATTGCAAAATTGCGTGTTTTTTTGATTATTCGATGGAGATCTCCATCAAACGTGTCATATATTTGTAGCCTGCTTGCAGGGCGGGCAGGTTCTCCTCTGCTCCTTCAAACTCGAGCGAGAGAACGCCGTCGTAGCCCGACTTGCGAATGAGCTTGACTGCCTCTGCCACGGGAACATCGCCGTGACCGAGGATGGTCCCGCGCAAGAGATTGCCGTTGCGCGTGCCAAAAAATCCGCTGGGGCGTGCAAGCAGTTCGTCGGATTGGCGATAAAGGAAATCCTTAACGTGTGCGTGGATCGTATACGGCAAAGCGCGACGAACACCGTCAAGAGGATATTCGTCGGCACACAGGAAGTTGCCAACGTCAAGGAGCCAACCGTAGTTGGGATCATCTACGGCTTTGATGAGTGCCTCTACGCGCTCGGAATCCTGGAAAATGTAGCCGTGGTTCTCGGAGCAGGTGCGAATACCCTTCTTTTTTGCATATTCCGTCACCTTGCGAATGCGAGGTGCAAGAACGGGGATGGCATCTTGCCAAGTGGTGCCCTCGGGCAAGGAATAGGTAACGTCATGGCGCATCAGGGGTGCGCCGAGTGCCTCGGCAGTATCTACAAAGTCATACAGCTTTTTCAAAATCTCTTCCTCGTCCCCGTTCAAAAGATCGGCGCCAATGGTATATGCGGCGATCTCAAGACCAATGGATGCGCAGTATTCGCGCAGCTCCTTAGCGGTTGCTATGGGATCGGGGGTTGTGATGTTGATAAATTCGATTGCTTCAAAGCCGATCTCCTTGGCAAGACGGCAGACCTCGATCAGGTCGCACCCCGTTGCCTTGATGTGCTTTGCAAAACTGTAGCTGCTAACGCCGAGCTTCATGTGGGTATCCTCGCTTTCCTATTGACAAAAAGAGAGCCAAGCTGCAAAACAAGACCATACACCCCAAAATCGAAAGTCGCTCCCACGCGATATTCGCACCTCCTGCTCAGAACAGGCACCCTCGCGGCACATCAAGATGATCGCTTAATGCTGCTTGGTCCCCCACCTGACATGGTTCACGAGTCCTGATTGCGCAAGACCCATTCGTCAACACAGCAGATACGACTCAATTCGTAAGAGCTCGTTCCTCAAAAGAGGAGTCCACCCCTGCTGTAGCGGATTTCAGGTACAGGGCTCCGCTAATTCCCCGGCTGGTATGGCCTCATTTTACAGCTTGGCGCTGCTTTATATATTATAACACATACTTTAGTATTTTGCAATAGAAAAACGAAAATTCACACTTTTTTCAAAATTTTTCATTTTATTATAATAAGACTAATTCTTATTTTAATAAAATAGCCCTTTTTTCTGTCAAAATAGGCTTTTTTGAGAGAAAAAAGGGACTTTTTGCTTATTTGAGGCGCATAACGGCTTGCAAAATGAGGGCGGCTTGCTCGCGTGAGAGTGTGGACGAAGGTGCAATGTAGCCGTCGGTTGCATCCATAACGCCAAGCACGTTCAAGGTATAAATGGCTTCCTGTGCCCAAACGGGGATCTCTGCCCCGTCGGCAAACGTGGGAATGACGCCTTGATGCTCCTCGCCGAGAATGGCACAAATCATGACCGCCGCCTCGGCTCGTGTGATCTCCTCATTGGGCAAAAAGCAAAGCTTTCCATCCTTAAGGGAACCGCTGATGTATCCCATAGAATATGCCGTCGCAACGTACCCTTTCATAGCGGTGGGAATGTCGGCATCGTCGTCAAAGCCCGTTGCCTCGCACGCAGGAACGTCGGTAATGCCTGCCGCGTTCATTGCCATTACCAAAAGCTCGGCGCGCGTGACTGTGCGCTCGGGGTAAAAGAAATGCTGATTGCCGACCTGCACGCCGCTCATTACACCTGCCTCGGTCAAGGCAAGCGCTGCATTTGCGGCTTTGGAATTTGCCATATCCACGTAGGTGACCGCCGTGCCCGCGCTCATGATGCGGAGCTTGACGGTGGTAGCGGTGCTGTAATTGCCGTAAACGTCACGCGCAACGTAGGAGAACTCATCGCTGCCCACAAATCCGCTGCGGGGTGTATAGACGTAAGTTCCTTCCGCTCTGTCAGAAAGGAGCACCGAGCCGTTTGCGGGTGCTTTGACGATCTCAAAAACGATTGCATCGCCGTCGGGATCATACGCCGAGAGACGTCCGTATGCTTCGCGGTTGCGATAGGTGGACATCTCCAGCGTTGCACTGGAAGCAAGGCTGACCGTGGGGGCGTAATTTTCGCCGTTTAAGAGGTGGACGTTGCAGGTAATTGCGGCGGCATTGCCGTTGGCAGAAAAGGTAAAGGACGCCTTGGTAACGGTGTCATCGGCTGCCGAAAAGCACAGATGTGTTAAGTTTTCGCCCGAAATGATCTGTCCTGCACTGACGCGGACAGAGCCCATCAAAAGCTCGCCCTCGGCGGCGGTGGGCAAGCTGATGACCTTGATGTACTGAATGCTTGAAAGATTGAGATTGCGCGAGAAATCCTCGGCCTCAAAGGTCACGTCGTTGCCACGCAGTCCCCACACTGCCATTTCGGTAGCGGCAGAAAGGATCTGCACGCCGGGTGAGAGGATCGATTGCGCATCCTGCATTTCGTCCTGCTTTTTTGCGCAGGCGCAAAGCGTTAACAGACACGCCATGCAAAGAAATATTGCCACGCGGCTACGGTTTTTGCTTTTGTTCGTTTTCATCATACAAACCTACCTTCCTTTTTGTGTTGGTTTATTGTATGCGGCAAGTGTGGCAAGTATGACTGAGGCATCCGCCCCAAAAAAGCAGGAAAACTTTGCCGCAAGCCTTGCAATCCCGTCTTGCGTGTGATATAATACAAGATAAGATGAAAAAGGAGTTGATCGTATGTCGCTGTTTGGCGGTCTCATCTCTATTGGCAGCACATCTCTGCTGCTTTTGATCGTATTCTCGGTTTTGTTCCTTGGCTACGCCTTGGGACGCATCAAAATAAAAGGCATATCCCTTGGTGATGCAGGTGTATTTTTGATCGCGCTTTTGGCAGGTGCACTCTTTTTCGGAGTAAACGAGAGTGGCGCTCTTTTGCTGAACTTCGAGGGCGATTATGATCATTCACAAGGTCTTGCCCTGATCGAGAACTTTGGACTGATCTTGTTCGTCACCTCAGTGGGATACATGGCAGGTCCGCGCTTTATTCAAAATTTGAAGCGTAATTTTAAACAATATGCACCGCTCGGCGTGCTCATTCCCTTGATGGGCGGCGTGATTGCCGTTGGTTGTATTCTGCTTGGTGAGTTGGTTGGCTACGGCTCGACCATCAAGGAGCAGGACGGCTTTGTGGCAATGATCGTGGGCATTCTTTCGGGTGCGCTCACGTCCACGCCTGCATTCTCCGCCGCCAAGGCGACCGTCGCAGCCGAATATATGGGGCTTGTTTCGGTCGGGCACGGCATTGCTTACATCTTCGGCGTGGTTGGCAAGGTGCTCTTTATTCAACTCATTCCGCGTATTGAGAAAGCGGACATGGAAAAAGAACGCGCGCTTCTGCAACCCGTTGCGAGTGCGGATGATAAAAAAGAGGAAAGAAAGTTATTCTCCCTCGACGCGGCAGGCTTGGCGCCCTTTGCGCTGGCGGCGATCCTTGGAACGGTGGTCGGACAGATCAAAGTTCCGCTCTCCGGAGACGGATTCGACGGTACCTGCTTTGCCTTGACCACGACGGGCGGTTGCCTGCTTGTCAGTCTGTTGTTCGGTCATTTTGGACGGATCGGCAAATGGAACATTCTGCCCCCTGCAAAAACGCTCAAGCTTTTGCGCGAGTTGGGACTCGTCCTCTTCCTCGCCGGTGCGGGCATTCCCGGCGGTGCGGAATTCGTCGCTTGCTTTGACCCCATCTACTTCCTCTACGGCGCGGTAATGACCGTCATTCCCTTGATTTTGGCGTACCTGTTTGCAAAGCTCGTCCTCAAGATGGGGCTGCTCAACAATCTGGGTGCGATCACAGGCGCGATGACCTCCACGCCCGCACTCGGCACGCTCATCTCCACCGCAAGTACCGAGGACGTTGCCACCGCTTACGCGGCGACATACCCCATCG
>JAZNYU010000216.1:0-10773 GCA_045594605.1 Eubacteriales bacterium | reverse complement strand
TTGCCGACGGTGTTCTTCTGGCGGTACATGTAGTACGGCAGATAGTTCTCTTCCTGTGCCTTGAGCTGAGAATAGTCTACGCACTTGCCGGCATCACCACCGCGCAAGGAGTAAACGTTGTTACCCTGGCGCAAGATCTCTGCCGCCTTTTTGATACAGAAGGTATGTACGGTGATATTTTCGGGACGAAGGGAGAGGATTTTATCAAAGGTTGCCGAAAAGGTTTTGAAGTTATCCCCCGGGAGTCCCACGATAAGGTCGGTATTGATAACGGGAATTTCCGCGTTTTTGGCAATATCATAAGCGCGCAAAAAGTCCTCGGCGGTATGCGTACGACCAATGTTTTGAAGCACAACGTCGCTCATAGACTGCGGATTGACGCATACGCGTGTAACGCCGTATGCCTTTGCAACCGTCATCTTTTCTGCCGTAATGGTGTCGGGGCGTCCCGATTCAAGGGTATATTCCTCAAGGGCGCTCACATCGGTCAGCTCTGCGATCTTGGAAAGCAAAAGGCGCAGCTGGTCGGCGGTCAGAATGGTCGGCGTGCCGCCTCCAATATAAATGGTGGCAATGCGCAAGCCAAGCTCTTTGATCTTTTTAAAGGTATACTCCATATCCATCAGAAGATGCTCTAAATACTCAGGAATGAGTTGGAGCAGCTTTGGCGAGGTATAGGAAACAAAAGAACAGTAGGAGCATCTTGTTGGGCAGAACGGGATCGAAATATAAACGCTGCAATCCTTGGGCGAGGGTCTGCCAATGAGCTTTTGCTCGTTGAGCGCAACCTCGGTAGCAAGCGCCGCCTTTTTGGGAATGACAAAATATTCGCCCGTGAGAATGCGCTTGACACGCGTTTTGCTCAGTCCTACGCGTAATAGCTCGGTTGCAACCTTAGAGGGGCGCACACCCGTCAACATTCCCCAAGCGGGACGGTAGCCCATTACCTCTCCGCAAACGGCTATGACAACGGCACCGCAAGCAAGCTTAACGGT
Organism: Eubacteriales bacterium; assembly: GCA_045594605.1. GTDB lineage: Bacteria > Bacillota > Clostridia > Oscillospirales > CAG-272 > UMGS1865. Next base: position 9,778 of record JAZNYU010000216.1, on the reverse strand, counting down.
TTTCTCTTTGCCGTAGTCGGCAGAATAGGTATAGAATTTTTCTGCAGATGCGCTCTTTTCCCCAACGGTAATACGGGCATAGGTCTCTACACCGTCGTCATCCTCAGAGAGGCGGAGATAGAGCTCGGGAGCATCGGGATCCAGTTGCTCTGCCGCGCCGAATTTTTCACCGGGGAAAAAGATCATACAAAGCGTTTGTATATAGTACGAATTGATATTTCCGTCAAGTATCAGTTTCATAAAAAAACATTCCTTACTTTACTTTTTCTTTTTCAGTACTTCACTGTCCATGCAAATGGTAACGGGGCCATCGTTTACTAGGGATACTTTCATGTCCGCGCCAAAAATGCCGCATTCCACGCGGCGAACCTCGCGGGACAGAATGCTTTTGAAATATTCATAGAGTCGGTTTGCCTCATCGGGCTTGGCAGATGCCAAAAAGTCGGGGCGGTTGCCGTGACGGTAATTGGCATACAGGGTAAACTGCGAAATAACGAGTGCTTCCCCATCAACGTCGCGAATGGAAAGATTCATTTTTTCGTTTTCATCGCGAAAAATACGCAATGCCGCAATCTTTTTGCAAAGCAGCTCGGCATCTGTTTCGGTATCGCCCTCGGCAACGCCAAGCAAAATAAGATACCCTTTGCCGCAAGAACCGACGATCTTGCCATCCACCTCAACCGAGGCGCTTGATACGCGTTGAATAACTGCTCTCATTGAAAAAGCACTCCTTTTGATGTTTTATGAAAATCCGCGCAGAATATTAACGATTCCGCTCAGATTACGCAGACGGGAAACAATGGAATTGTAATGGTCGATATTGCGGCATCCGATCTTCATATTGATAACGTAAGCCGAATCGGAGCGAGGCGTTACGTTGATGTGCAGAATGGAAACACGCATATCGGCAAGTGCGGCGGTAATATCGGCAAGCATACCGATACGGTCGTCGACGTAGATCTGCAAAAGAGCCTCGTAGATGCTGTTGCTGCGTCCGCTCTCAACGGCGCCTTCCCAATGCGCTTCCTTCCAACGGGAGGTGTTTTCAGGGTTCTTTCTACCCTGAATAACATTGGGACAGTCCAATTTGTGAATGGAGATACCAAAACCCTTGGTAACAAAACCGACAACGGAGTCACCGGGCAAGGGATTGCAGCATTTTGCAAACTTGACCATACATCCTGCCTCACCGTCAACAACGATGCCACTGTCGGACTTGACGTTTTTGGGTCTTGTGGTAATGGGAAGCGGAATTGCCTCGGCAACAGGTACCGGCTCAACCTCGGGTTTGATAATGCGCTCACATTCATCCTGCAAGCGCTTTGCAAACTTGGAGACCATCAAGCCGCCGTAACCGATGGCATTATAGAAATCATCGGGAGAATTGAAGCCGTAGTGCGCGCTGATGGTTGTAATGATCTCGTCGCGCTGTGCCTCGGTAAAGCTCTTGCGATACCGCTTCAACTCACCGTCAACCACCGATTTACCAACAACGATGTTCTCACTTCTCTTCTCTTTCTTGAACCAAGCGCGGATCTTGGAGCGCGCCGCACTGGTTTTAACGATGTTGAGCCAATCGCGGCTCGGTCCCTTGGAGGAGGAAGAGGTCAAAATCTCTACGATCTCACCGTTTTTGAGCGTGCGGTCGATGGGCACGATCATACCGTTGATCTTGCCGCCGATCATACGTTCTCCCACCTTGGAGTGAACGGCATAGGCAAAGTCGATCACGTTGGAGCCGTTCGGCAATGCGAAAACGTCTCCCTTGGGGGTGAATACGAAGACCTCATCATGGAAGATATCGGTCTTAAGCGCATTCAAAAACTCGTCGGGATCGCGTTGCTCGTCCTCAGTTTCAACCAGGCGTGCAACCCATTCCAAACGCTTGTCGAGATCTTCCTTGGAGGAAGCGCCCGACTTGTATTTCCAGTGTGCCGCCACACCGTATTCTGCGATCTGATGCATTTCCCAGGTACGGATCTGCACCTCAAACGGAATACCGTCGCGACCGATAACGGTGGTATGCAGCGAGCGGTACATGTTGGGCTTAGGGGTGGAGATATAGTCCTTAAAGCGACCGGGGATCGAGTTATACATTTCGTGGATCAAGCCAAGCGCCGTATAACACTCCAGCTCGGTATCTACAATGATGCGAAGCGCGTAAAAGTCATAGATCTGGTCAAAGGACTTGTTTTGGTTATACATTTTTTTGTAGATGGAGTAAACGGATTTGATACGCCCCTCAAGGGTGTAGTGGATCTCGTTTTCCGCCATGCGTCCGCCAACCTCAACCTTGATCTTTTCCATAAAGTTCTGGTTCTCGCCGTACTTATTGCTAATGTGCTGACGAACCTCCTCGTATCCAATGGGATCGAGGAACTGCAAGCTGAGGTTTTCCAGCTCCAATTTGATACGTTGCATACCAAGGCGGTGCGCCAAGGGAGCGTAAACGTGCATTGTTTCCAATGCGGTAATACGGCGCTTGGGATCGGGCTTGGCGGCAAGCGTTCTCATATTGTGGAGTCGGTCGCAAAGCTTGATAAAGATAACGCGAATATCGCGCGACATTGCCAAAAGCATCTTGCGCAGGGTTTCGATATGGGCTTCTTCCTTATCCTCAACCTGCAAGGTAACGATCTTGGTAAGACCGTCCACAAGCATGGCAACGGGAGCACCGAACTTCTTTTCGATCTCCTTCAGGCTCGTCTTCTCCGAGCAATCCTCCACCGCATCGTGCAAAAGTGCGGCGCAGATGGAATCTGTGTCAAGCTCCAGACCTGCTACGATCTCAGCCACGGCAATGGGGTGAGAGATATATGCCTCACCGCTGGCGCGGAACTGCCCTTGGTGCAATTCGTTTGCATATTCATACGCCAGAGTGATCTTTTCAGTGTCATATTTCTTTTCGGTTGCGTGGAGTATCTCCAGCAGCTTTGAGATGTCGGTATGCACGGTATTGTCCATATCTTCACCGCCTTTCAAAAAAGGGATTTATCGCGTTTCCTCTCCTCGGCAGAGCTGCAGCTTCAGCTTTTTGAGAATAGAGGATTTATCAATACTGGTTTTTGTGGGATTAAAATAGAAATCAAATACAAAGCAATCCCGCACGGGCTCTGTAATGTCGCAAATGTTAAGCTCCTGCATAATGCGAATAATGGTTTTGAGCTTGTGGTAACCGAGCGGTGTTCCCTGCTGGGCAACCAAGGAAAGGATGCGCCGAATGGGAAAATACGTATGCCCGATCTGGTGCTCGCGCCGCAAGAGCGTGTAAACGCACGCCATATCCTGGCGCGTGGGGATCACGTCCTCTTCTGCCGTGATGGGCGCGCCTGCACGGATCTCCTCATAACGCTCCCAAGCATCCGCGAAGGACTCCTCGTAGACCTTTGAAAGCTGCATATCCTGCACGATCATTTGCAGCGAGGTAACGTTTTGGAATTCATTGATATTGAGCTGGAACATTACGTCAAGACGGTCGCCGATCTCAAACGGGATAGCCGTATGCTCTGTTCCAAACCAAACGGCGACCATGGAGATGCCGTCTTTTTCAAGAATGAGCTTTGTATGCTTGCCGTTGCCCATGGGAATGATGCGCAAAAGCGATGCATCGCGCAAAACAAAGTTGGGAACGGGATTGGAAGTGCCAAAGGGCTCAAGCTTGTCAATTTCCTGTGCCAGAGCAAGCGTCAGATCCTTCATTTGGACCTCACAGTCGGCATCGATGGAAATGCAGAGCATATCCTCGGTCAGGTGCTTATGCGCATATTGATTGATCTGCTTGCGGAAAGCATCGATGTTGCCGCGACGAATGGTAAGACCTGCGGCAAGCTCGTGACCGCCAAAGCGTGCGAGGTGCTCTTCACTGTCGGCAAGTGCCTCAACGAGGTTGAGCCCCTTGATACTTCTGCCGGAGCCCTTTCCAAGGTCGTCATCGCTTGCAAAGCCGCGAGTGGAACCGTCAAAGGAAATGAGGATGGACGGAAGACCGTAACGCTCGGTAATGCGCGAGGATACGATACCAATAATGCCCTGCTGCCACGTGTCGCCCTCAATAACGATGATGCGGTCACAAAGCTCGGGCGGCATCTGCTCGATCTTTTGATATACCTCAACGGCAATGCGGTTTTCTTCCACCTGACGTGTGGTGTTGAGGTTGCAAAGCTCCTCGGCAAGCTCTGCGGCTCGCCCGTTGTCGGTTGCCAGCAAAAGTTCAACGGCAATTGACGCGCTGCTCACACGTCCTGCGGCGTTGATACGCGGAGCCAGAACAAAGCCGATAAAGCCGGAATTGATCTTTCTCTTTTTGGGTGGGAACTTCTGATCCCCTACTCTGTTACCCGATGCTGCTTCGATGAGCGCACGCAAGCCGGGACGCTTGGTCGACTCAAGCAGCTTCAGCCCCAGAGCCACGATCAAGCGGTTTTCATCCACAATGGGCATCACGTCCGCAATGGTACCGATGGCAACAAGATCGGCATACTCGCGGCAGATCTGTCGTACACCGTCGATCTCGGATCTGCCATCCATGCGGCATCTGGTCATTTCAAGCGCGCAGATCAGCTTGAATACCACACCAACACCTGCAAGATCCTTAAAAGGATATGGATCGTCGGCGCGATGGGGATTGACGAGTGCGCAAGCTTCGGGAAGCTCGGGGCGGCATTCGTGGTGGTCGGTAACCACGGTATCAATACCAAGTTCGGTTGCGTATGCAACCTCTTCCATAGCGGTGATACCCGTATCAACCGTAATGACCAGCTCCACGCCTCTTTCCTTGAGGGTATCAATGGCAGAGGTAGAGAGACCGTACCCCTCGCGACTGCGGCAAGGAATGTAATATCCGATATCCGCACCAAGGCGGCTCAAATATGTATACAGGAGACTGACAGAGGTAACGCCGTCCACGTCATAGTCTCCGTAAATGGCAATTCTTTCTCCCTTTTCCAAAGCCTCCAGAATACGGGCAACGGCGCGCTCGATATCCTTGAGCATAAAGGGATCGTGCAGGCTTGTTTCTGCCTGCCTCAAAAATACGGTTGCCTCTTCGGCTGTGCGAAGTCCGCGTGTAAAAAGCAGCTTTGCAGTCGTCGGCAAAATGCCAAGCGCATCTGCAAGACTCTTTACAGCCGATGCATTTTCAGCCGTGGGAGCATACCGTATGCTCCACTTCTTTTTCTTTTTCAATTCTTTCATATCCACTCTTTCTGCGGACGGTAAGATCCATCGGCATACCTATCGTCCAAATCATCATCTAAAATTCTGTAATGCTACTTCTTTGTCTTTTAAAGATCCATGGCGTCACAACGGCACGCCATGCTCTTATTTGTTTTCTTTTGCGGGGGAATATACAGACATCAGCGCCATCGCTGCGCGCAGACCGTCTACCGCCGCACTTGTAATACCGCCGGCATAACCTGCCCCCTCACCGCAGGGATAGATCAGAGGATGTCCCACGGCGGTCATGGTTTCCCGATTGCGCAAAATGCGAACCGGTGCCGACGTGCGCGTTTCTGCCGCAGTCAGCATAGTATCGGGAGCATCAAAGCCCGCGATCTTTTTCCCAAAGGAACGAAAACCGTAACGCAAGGAATCGGTTACAAAGGACGGAAAAACGGTTCCAAAATCAGCCTCTCTAACCTTTCCGTCACGATAGGAAGGCATCACACGCCCACGCGCGTGCACTTGCGTACCGTCAAGAAAATCCTGCATCGTCATCACGGGCGCATAGTAGTCTTTGCCGCCTGCCTCGAAAGCGGCGCGCTCAATGCGACGTTGGAAGGCAATTGCACCGAGCGGAGCACTTCCCTCTTCCTTTTCGTAGTCCTCACAACGAATGGAGACTGCCACAGCAGAGTTGGCATTGGGATTATTACGTGCATGATAGCTCATGCCGTTTACCACCAATCCGCCATCCTCGGATGCCGCCGCTACGACCTCACCACCGGGACACATACAAAAGGTGTAGACCCCTCGCTCGCCCTTGGTATCGGAAAGCGCATACTCGGCAGGACCGAGATTGGGGTGCCCTGCAAAGTCGCCATAGAGAGCGCGGTCAATATCGGATTGCAGATGCTCTACACGAACACCAACCGACATCGGCTTGGCTTCGATCGCGTAGTTTTCCTCGATGAGATAGCGGTAGGTATCTCTTGCACTGTGACCGGGAGCTAAGAGAAGCGCACCTGCGTGCAGATCTCCCTTTGTGGTTTTGACGTTGAGTGTCTTGTCAGCACATTCCAAAATACCATCCATTCTGCAATGGTAAATGACTTGTCCGCCAAGGCGCTCGATTTCTGCAAGAAGGTTATCTACAACCACACGCAACACGTCGGTTCCAACGTGAGGCTTTGCTTTGATGCGAATATCCTCGGGTGCACCAAACGCCACCAGAGACTTGAGCACGTAATTGCAAAGCGGATCGTTGATGCGTGTGATCAGCTTTCCGTCCGAAAACGTTCCCGCACCGCCGGCACCGAATTGCACGTTGGATTCTGTGTTCAACACCCCTGCATTGCGAAAGCGTTCAACGTCTGCCGTTCTTTCGGCAACCGAACCGCCGCGGTCAATCAAAATGGGCTCGTATCCGTTTTGCGCCAACAAAAGAGCTGCAAAAAGTCCGGCAGGCCCCATTCCGACAACAACAGGTGCGGCAGATATTGGATCTTTGCCAAACACAAGATTTGGCTCTTCTTCACATAGCACACGGGCATCAGCTCTGGCAAGGAGCTTTTGGTCGAGTGCTCTCTCGGAAAAATCTCCCTCTGCCAAAACGGAACATTCAAAGCGAATGTCCTGGCGGTTTCGGGCATCGATGGATTTTTTATAAAGCCGAAAATGAAGCGTAGAGGTATGAATGCCTGCCCGCTTCATTTTTTCTTTTGCTTTGTTTACGATCATTTCCTCTGTTGAGTCAATGCTCGCACGGATCCTCTCAACGAGGAGTTTTGTTTTTTTCATAGGATCATCCAAGCGCATTCGCCTGCAGCGCCGACACCGTTAACCAGATAAGGAGTGCCAACAAAAGACATATAATACGCGCAGGAATATGCCAGGATGCAAGTCTACTCTTTACGGGAACTTTTTGGTAAAGAATTCTGCCAACAGCATTCTTTTTCATCGTACTTTCCTCCTCAGTATTCATTGCACAATCAAAGTGCTTCGTCCTTGTCGGTTTCTTCGTCGGCGGTGTGTGCGGTCTCGGTTACAACAGCCGCTTGATCATCCGGAATAGAAGAATTGTTTTCCTCCTCCGTAATGCTGATCTGCCCCATATCCATCAGATCGCTGGACTCCTCGGTTTGACGGTGGTAAGGCGGAACGCGGTCAAAGGGATTGACGTGCACACCGCGTTTAGTACGCAAATAAAGGCGACCTGCAAAATAGGTCATCAAAACGTCGTAAAGAGTTTCGCTGTCAACATTGCGCAAGAGCTTGCCGTCCTGAGCGAGCGAAACAACGCCGGTTTCCTCGGAGACGATAACGACCAAGGCATCACTGACCTCGGTAACGCCGACTGCGGCGCGGTGACGGGTGCCCATGCTGCCAAAGTCCAATTCGCCGTTGCTGGAAGGCAGAACGCAGCTTGCCGCCCAAATGCGCATATCGCGAATGATGAGCGCACCGTCATGCAAAGGGGCTTTATCGTAAAAAATGTTTTTCAAAAGATGCGAGGTAACGCGAGCATCGATGATCTTGCCCGTTTGAATGTGGTCTCCGAGTTTGGTCAAGCCCTCCATAACGATGAGCACACCGACTCTCTTTTCGGACATATCAAAAACGGCTTTGGTAATTTCTTCAGCGGCAGATTTGGCAAGCGGCAGATGCTTGCGCGGCAGTGTGTCACTACGGGGATTGAGGAAGGTTGAGTTGCCAATGCGCTCCAAGGCATCGCGGATCTCAGGCTGATAGATAACAACGATGCAGAAAAAGACTGCGGCTGAAAACAGATCGCTGATATAAGAGAGCGCCGGGAATCTGAGAAGCTTAACCAGAGTCAGAGCAAAGATCACGATCAAAAGACCGATCGTCAAGCGACCTGCACGTCTGTTTTGTGCAAAGCGATAAAGCTCATACAAAATGAGCGCCAAAAGAAGCACGTCGATAACATCGCGTGCACCCATATTCACAATCGGCTCGGCTACGTATTGCATAAAGAAATTGCAAATACGAGCCCAGATCTCTGACCAGAAATTCATAATCTGCCTCCAAAAGTCCGTTTTGACCATATTCTATTTTATTATACCATATATATTTATAATTTCCAATAGGTTTTTGCAAAAAACTTTTTCACTTTTGGCTTTTTTCTTCGTCTTTTTTTGCAAAATTGCAAAAAAGAACCCGAAACGCACCAAACAGGAACGTTTCGGGCAATTTTTTATTCAAAGTGACCCTTGCGGGTTTTGAGCATTTCGTGCTTGATATCCCACAGCTTTTGTGAGAGGTCAACGTAGTAGTTGTGCGGATTGCTGAAGCGGCGAACCTCATCCCACATTCCCGCGATCTCCTCTTCGCAATGCTTGCGGATCTGTTGCAGTGTGGGTAGCTGATATACCTGCACACCGTCTTTGAATACGGGAACGAGCAGCTCGGTTGCCGTAAAGTTATCCAAGGTCTTACGCTTCCAAGTATGGTGAGGATCAAAAATTTCCAAAGGCTTGCTGTCGTCAACAGTCTCGTCCCAAACGCAGATCAGGTCTGCCTCTGCCTTGCCCGTTTCCTTGTCGCGCAAGCGATAGATCTTTTTGAAATGCGGTGTGGTGATCTTGCCAACGTTTTCGCTGATTTTGATCTTGGGAACGATCTCACCGTTATTTTCAACGGCACAAACCTTGTAAACACCGCCAAAAACGGGATCGCTCTTTGCGGTAATGAGACGCTCACCAACACCGAACGCATCTACGCAAGCATCCTGACGGATCAACTCGCGGATGAGGTATTCGTCAAGAGAATTGGAAACAACGATCTTGCACTCGGTCCAGCCCGCATCATCCAACATTTTGCGAACCTTTTTGGAAAGATACGTAATGTCACCCGAGTCGATGCGGATGCCGCATTTGGTAATTCCCTTCGGTTTGAGAACCTCATTAAACACCTTGATAGCATTTGGAACACCGGAATCCAGCACGCTGTAAGTGTCAACCAAAAGTGTGCAGGAATCGGGGTAAATGGAAGCGTAAGTTTTGAAAGCCTCGTATTCGGTATCAAACATCTGCACCCAGGAGTGCGCCATGGTACCCGTTGCGGGAACGCCAAAGACCTCGTCGGTAATGGTGCAAGCGGTAGCACCGCAGCCGCCAATGTATGCGGCACGTGCGCCGAGAATAGCAGCATCGGCACCCTGTGCACGGCGAGAACCAAATTCGCTGATGGCTCTTCCCTTTGCGGCGCGTGCCAGACGGGATGCTTTGGTGGCAATCAGAGACTGATGGTTGATCATCATCAGCACATAGGTCTCAATAAATTGCGCTTCAATGGCTTTTCCGCGCACGATCAGGAGAGGTTCACCGGGGAAAACAACAGTTCCCTCGGGAATTGCCCAAATGTCGCCTTCAAATTTGAAGGTGCGCAAAAACTCCAAAAATGCTTCGGAAAAACAGTTTTTGCTGCGCAGATAAGCAATATCGTCCTCGTCAAAATGCAGGTTGTTGATATACTCCACGATCTGCTCAAGTCCTGCAACGATCGCGTAACCGCCACCGTCAGGGTTGTCGCGGTAGAACATATCAAAGTAGACGATCTTGTCTTTCATTCCGCATTCAAAATAGCCGTTGCTCATTGT
>JAZNYU010000215.1:0-3226 GCA_045594605.1 Eubacteriales bacterium | reverse complement strand
GCTCACAGAACGACATGGCTACGATCCGACTTCCTTGCTGCTTACTACGGCGAAGGTTGGGAATACATTCGCAAATTCATCGATAAGACCACCGAGCTTGCCGCAAACGGCGGATTCAGGGTCAACAAGGACGAAACCGAGGGCGCAGCCGTTTGCGGACAAGGCATTTACGGTCACCCCTTTACCGCCATCACACGCAGTGAGTACCTTGAGAACGAGGCTCTGTTTGAAGAGTGGTGGAACCGCGCAGCAGAGCTTGCAGGCGATCGCCTTGAGTACGTCAAGCGCTCAATGATGCAATGGCGACTGACAAAGCTCTACCTGCACCCCAACGCCGAGGAAGCCCAAAAGCTGATCGACGATGCCAAAGCCGCAGGCGTGGTTTGGAAGGAAGGTCAGTTTAACGTACAGCCCGAATCCGATCTTTCCAAGAGCCCTTACTTCTGGAAATACGGCAAATAAAATCTCTTGTCAAAAATCACACAACAAGGAGAACTGATTATGAAAAAGTTTTTAGCGCTGCTCCTGACCGTTGTTATCGCTTTCTCCATCGTTTCTTGTAATACCCCGCAAACACCCCAAGGAACCACTCCCGAGACAACAACGCCCGAAACCACTACCCCCGAAGTTACCACGCCTCCGGTTACCACTCCCGGCAACGAGGACGTTGACGTGCCCTATGACGGCCCCGATATCACCGCTGACGGCGTGCTCAAGCGTGCGAGCATTACAGCAACAGGCTCGACCGAAAGCGAGCTTTATGCCGCAGAAGAGCTTGCAAAATATCTCTCTATGAAAAAGATCGAGGTAAAGGACGGCGCATTCCCCATTACCCTCTCGATTGACGAAACCCTTGAGAACGATGCGTTTGTGATCACGGCTACCCTTTCGGGTGACGAAGCAGGCATGACCATTGTGGGCGGCAACGAGCGCGGTGTGCTCTACGGCGTTTATAAGTTCCTTGAGGAGCTTGGCGGCGTTCGCTACTTTACCCCCGACCTCGAAACCGTTCCCACCACCGATCTCACGCTCAATGAGGGTGTCGTTTTGGAATACACCCCCTTCTTTGAAGATCGCCGTTTGAATTGGAACTCGGTAAGAACAGAAACCGATTGGTGCCTCAAGCAAGGCGTTAACGGCCACGACGGAGAAATGAGCGCAAAATACGGCGGCAAGAACATTTACGGTAGCGGATTGTTCGTTCACACCCTTGGTGCTTTGACTGAGACCGGTGACGGTCTTTCCCCCAACCCCTGTCTCTCTTTGGATTCTCCCGAGGGCCAGGCAAATTACGAAAAGGTTATCGCAAATCTGCGCAAAGCCCTTGAAGCAGACCCCACCATCGATATCGTTTCGGTTTCGCAAAACGACAAAAACGAATACTGTAAGTGTGAATACTGCTTGGCTTCTTACGCCCGTTATACAAACAACGCCAGCAATTTTGAAAGCGGCGGCACGGCAGGCAATCTGCTCGAATTTGTAAACAAGGTCGCCGAGGAGCTGGAAACAGATTATCCCGACCTCGTGATCGATACTCTGGCTTATAACTACACCCAAGCCCCCCCAAAAGGCATTGTTCCCCGCGAAAATGTTTGCATTCGCGTCTGCTCCATTCGCGTATGCTTTATGCACCCCATGACCGTTTGCCCCGAGCACAAGGGCCCCAACAACGCACAATGGACAAGAACCAAGCTCTTTATGACCGATTTTGTCAATTGGGGCAAGATCTGCGACCGCATTTACGTTTGGGACTACACCACAAACTTCCGTTACTACATCGCTCCTTTCTCGAACTTTGGTGCAATTCGTGAGAATATGAAATTCTACCACGAAAACGGCGTGTGCGGAATGTTCCCGCAAGGCAACAGCCAATCCATCTCCGGTGAATTTGGCGAGCTCCGTGCTTACCTTCTTGCCAAGCTGATGTGGAATCCTTATATGTCTCAAGAGGAATACTCCAGACACATGAACGAATTCCTCAAGGCGTACTACGGTGCAGGTTGGGTCTACATTCGTCAATTTATTGATAAGACCACCGAGCTCGTTGCAAACGCCAACAGCTGCATCAATATTTACGAAGAGCCTCTCCAATCCATCTCCAAAGAAGAGTATCTCGCAAACGAATACTTCTTTGAAGAGCTGTGGAGCAAGGCAGAAGCAGTTGCCGGTGACAGAGCCGAATACGTACATCGCTCTCGCCTCCAATGGCGTTGCATTCAAATTTTGCTCCATCCCAACAACGAAGCCGCTCTTGCATTCGCAGAAGAAATTGAAGCATTGGGCATTCGTTGGGCAGAGGGTAACAACAATAACATTCCGATCTACCAAATGGATCCCTTCAAGGGTCTGTACCCCGACCTGCAACCCAAGCCTGAAGAAGCCCCCACAGAATAACAACAAATCCCCACGGAACACCGTGGGGATCTTTTTTTGAAAAAGTTACTTTTTACCACATAAAAAGCACATAATACCATAGACAAATTACGCGCGTTGTGCTATACTGTAAGCAGATAGGATCATTTTTTAAAGGAGAAGTCAAAATGAGAAAACCGCTCGCCTTGCTCTTGCTTGCAGCAATGCTGCTCCCCGTCCTTTTGTCGGGCTGCAACAACACGCCACCCGAGACAACAACACCAAACACCACAACTCCGACGGTCACTACTCCCGAGGTCACAACACCCGAGGTGACCACGCCGGATATCACAACACCTGAAATTACAACTCCCGACGACAGCGAGATCATCACGCCCCCCGAAATTGACAACGGCGTTGTTGACGGAGTCCTCGTGCGCGCAACCATTACCACAGGCGATAGCCAGAACGAGATCTTTGCAGGCGAGGAGCTTACCGCTTACCTGACAAAGAAAAACGTCGCCATCACCGATGACGGCTTCCCCATCATCCTCTTTATTGATGAAACGCTTGGCGATGACTGCTTCTCGATCGATGCTATCCTCCAAGGAGAGGAAGCCTCTATGACCATTCGCGGCGGCAACGGACGCGGTGTGCTCTATGGCGTTTATCAATTTTTGGAGCGATACGCAGGTGTCCGCTTTTTCACCTATGAGCTGGAAAAGATCCCCGAGGGCGACATCATTCTGCGTGACGGCAATCTGCTTGCCTACGAACCTTATTTTGAGTACCGCCACACAAGCTGGCACAGCGCACAAAAGGACCCTCTTTGGGGCGTGAAAAACGGCCTCAACGAAGTCGGAGGCCAAGCGGT
>JAZNYU010000214.1:0-11271 GCA_045594605.1 Eubacteriales bacterium | reverse complement strand
CCCTGTGGGCAGTGCCCAGCTTTTTTGACGGTCTGGCACTTATCTGCGTTCTCTTCGGTCTGAAGATACTCTACGAGGCCAGCTACACCATGTTCAACATCCCCATGGGCTCTCTGCTTTCCGCAATGTCCAAAAACGACTCCGAGCGTGCATCTCTTTCCTCCGCTCGCGGCGTTGGCTCTATGTTCGGCAACATGATCCCCGGTATGGTGGGTCCCGTTATCATCGGTATGTTTGGCGACAGAAGCTCCACCGGTTACATGATCACCGGTACCGTTTGCGCACTCATCGGCTTTGGCGTATGCTTGATGCACTACTTCTGGACCGAGGAACGCACCACCGTTGGTGACACCAAGGCAGACGACATCAAATTCACCGATATTCTCACCGTTGTAAAGAAGAACAGACCCTTTGTTGCTCTTTGCATTCACGGCATTTGCATTTGCACCATGCAATATCTTGTTTCCAACATCAGCCTTTATATGTACTCCGAGGTATATCACGACGTTACATACCAAACCATCGGTACGGCGCTCTCCAGCCCCTTTATGATCGGTTCTATGGTACTCGTTCCCTTTATTTGTAAAAAGCTCGGACTCGAAAAGCTGATTCGCTACTGCCTGCTCATCGGCGGCGCTATCTGCGGTCTTTTGTTCGTTCTTCACGTCGTTACCGACGTTCACCCCCTCGTTCACGGCGTTATCCTCGGCATTGGCTCGGGTATGTCTATGGTATCCATCCAGATGCAATGGGGCCTTGTTGGTGAAGCGATCGACTACAACGAATACGCAACCGGTAAGAGAACCGAGGGCTCTATTTACGGAACCTTTAACCTCTCTCGCCGCATCGGTCAGGCGATCGGTAGCTCCTTTGGCTTCTACGTTCTTGGTTGGATCGGCTTTGATGCCGACCTTGCAGAACAAAGTGCCGCCACCATCTTTGGTCTGAAGGCGTTGTGCGTGCTCACACCCGCGATCTTCATTCTCGGCTCTTGGGCAGCGTTCAAGTTCGTTTGGAACATCACCCCCGAGATCCGCGCAAAAATGGCAGCCGCAAAGGCAGGCTCTGTGGAAGCTCCCCAAGAAGAAGCGCCCCAAGAGGAAGAAACCACCGTTAACGAGTAATGTTTGACTTTTTGAGAGCGGCGAGCAATCGCCGCTCTTGCAGATAAGATAGGATTGTTTTTATGGAATATTTGATCAAAACCCCGTGCGGTGAGCTTCGCGGCTGCCGCACAAGCAAAGAAGGCGTGATTGCATATAAGGGCATTCGCTATGCAACCGCCCGTCGCTTTGAATACCCTCGTGAGGTCACCTCGTGGGAGGGCGTATACGATGCCACCCAATACGGCGCGTGCGCATATCAGCCCCGCTCCTTCTATAACGAAGAAGAGATGCCCAAAAAGATCTTTTACTACAACGAGTTCCGCAAGGGCGAGACCTACGAATATAGCGAGGATTGTCTCTTCCTCAACGTTTTTGCACCCGAAAAGGGCGGCGAAAAGCTCCCCGTGCTCGTCTACATTCACGGCGGCGGCTTTACCGGCGGTTGCGGACACGAAAAGCATTTTGACGTTCCCGTATGGCCTCAAAAAGGCGTAATCGGTGTCACGCTCAATTACCGTCTCGGTCCTCTCGGCTTTGCCGTTCTGCCCGAGCTCAAGGAAGAGGTCGACTACACAGGCAACTACGGTCTGTATGACCAGATGACTGCGATTTTGTGGGTAAAGCACAACATTGCAGCCTTTGGCGGAGACCCCGAAAACATCACCATTATGGGGCAAAGTGCCGGTGGCATGAGCGTGCAGCAGCACTGCCTCTCTCCCTTGACAAAGGGACTGTTCCAAAAAGCGGTGATGTGCAGCGGTGGTGGAACGAGCAAGATGCTTGCGGCATCCACGCCCGAAAAGAGCTACGAATTTTGGCAGATGATTATGGAAAAGTGCGGCGCTTCTACATTGGAAGAATTCCGCCAAGTCCCCGTCGAAAAGCTCTTCCGCGTTTGGCAAGAGAACAAAAAAGCCTCGATGGGTGGCGGTTGCTCCCCTTGCATCGACGGCAGATTGGTTGTTGGCAAGGGACACGAAATTGTAGAGAGGGGCGAGCAGCACCACATCCCCTACCTCATCGGTACCACCAGCCACGACGTCATGCCTCCCATTCTTTATTCGATGGCAAAGAAATGGTGCGCGGCACAAGACACCCCCGCTTACCTTTGGTTCTTTGAGAGAAACCTGCCCGGTGACGATCACGGTGCATGGCACTCTTCCGACTTGTGGTATTGGTTTGGCACACTTGAGAACTGTTGGAGACCTTTTGCAGAAAAGGACTATGCGCTCTCGAATGAAATGACCGACCGCCTTTGCGCCTTTGCAAAGACCGCCAACCCCAACACCGAGGAATGGACGGGATGGGAGGCAGGCGGAAAGTCTGCACTCGTGCTTGGCGATCATGACTCCAAAATGAGCAAGCCCTCCTCGCTTGGGCTTTGGGTAACCCTGTTTACCAATAAAGCTCCCGGCGAATAAATTGGCAAAACCTATTGACTTTATCACTGTAAAATGATATAATGATGCGGGTGAATGGCAAAGCTGCCATTCACCCGCCTATTGTGTAAAGAAAGTGAGGTGTTACAATGAAGACCAAAACCGAAGAGATGTATGCAAAAATGAGCCCTTGGCGTCTCTTTTTTGTGGTTGCCGCCCCCGGTATGATCAGTATGTTCGCTATGTCGATCTACAGCATCATTGAAGGCGTTTTTATCGGTCAGATCCTCGGTGAGGGCGCGTTTGCAGCGGTCAACATTGCAATGCCCCTAGTTATGATCAACTTCTCTCTTGCCGACCTGATCGGCGTTGGCGCATCGGCACCGATCTCGATCGCCCTTGGCAAAGAGGATTACAAAACGGCTAACAACGTGTTCTCCTGCGCGGTCATCCTTAACTTTGTGGCATCCACCCTGATGGGCGCTATCATGTTCTTTGCCGCTGTTCCGCTCTCGCGGATGATGGGCGCGGATGACGTTCTTTTAGATACTGCCGTTCGTTATTTGCGCACCTATGCGCTTTGCGGACCGATCACCACCATCTTTTTTGCAATGGACAACTATTTGCGCATTTGCGGACACGTCAAAACCAGTATGTTCGTCAACATTGGCTGCAACGTGGGCACACTTGGATTTTTGACCTTGTTTTTGCTCGTTTTGGATATGGACGTTGTCGGCTCGGCGCTTGCCACCTGCATTTCGATGTGTGCCTGCGCAATCATCTGCCTCATCCCCTTTTTACGCCAAACACAGCTGCTCAAATTTACAAAACCCAAGTTCAGTCTTGCTCTCTTTAAACAAATCGCCGCGTGCGGCTCTCCCGTATTCCTCAATAACATCTCGGGGCGTGTGACCTCAATTTTGATGAACATCTCCCTGATGACACTCGGTGTCAAGCTGCTTGGCGAGGGTGGCGGACAGACTGCCGTTGCCGTGTATGCCGTGCTGATGTATGCCAGCGATCTTTGCTGGCCGCTCCTTTACGGCATTGCCGACTCCCTTTCCCCCGCACTTGGCTACAACTGGGGGGCAAAGAATTACGACCGCGTAAAAAGAATTGTCAAATGCGCCTACGTAGGTACTGCGATCGTGGGACTTGTTTCCACGTCCGTTCTCTTCTTCTTCCCCGGTACCATCGCCTCTTGGTTTGTCAACGCCGAGGAAACGCGGCTGTTGGAGATCTCCACGCACGCCATTCGACTTTTCTGCTTTGCCTACCTCTTCCGCTGGTTTGGCGTAACAACGCAAAGCTTTTTCAGCGCACTGGAAAAGCCCTTGCAGGCAACGCTCATTTCGGTCGGTACGGCATTCGTATTCCCTGTGGTACTCCTTGGAGCGCTTTGGAGCTTTGGGCTTGACGGCATTTGGTTCAACTTTGTTGGCGTTAATGCCCTGACCGCAATTCTTTCCGCTCTTCTCCTTTCCCGACTGATGAAAGAAATTGAAAAGCGGCAAAAAGATGCGGATGCAAAAACAAAAACAGAATAAAGAGATAAGGGCTGACCAAACGGTCAGCCCTTTTGTTTATTCCACAGTAATAATACGTGTAAGGATTGTTTTTACCTTTTTATTCGTTTTGCCTGATTGATCGGGATAATAGAAATCAGAGTAAGCTAAAAGCGCTTGATTGGGGCCGATGGGCTTGAGGTCTACGTTGCAGCAAGAGCCTGCCCATTGATGAAAATTCGGTCGCTTTGGCGGATCGTTCATCAAATGACTTCTGTCCTCGCCTGTCATGATTTCAATCGGTTCTTCCCATTCGATACCTGTGCGATCTTTTGTAGCACGAACATAAATTCCCGGTCTGCCATAGGCAGCCAAGGTAACGCCGCAATCCAGTTTGACAAGGCTTGGTAATACTCCGCATTTATCGAACTCTATTGGCTCAGAGAATGTCTTGCCGCCGTCGGTGGAGCGAGCAAAGTACATGGGATTCCACTCAGGTCCCCCAAGAAAAACGCTGGTTGCGCGCAAAAGAACGATCATAGAGCCGTCATCCATAAACTCTAAAGCCGCCTCGGAAAAGCCGTCGCACATATACGCCGTGGGGTGCTTGGTGGTGTTGGGAATATAGGGGATATATCCTGCAAGCTCAAAGGTGTGTCCGTTATCTTGTGACTTGTAAAGAAGCGATGCACCGTACACGTCAACGCCGCCGTTATAGGGATTGAGGTGCGCGCCGGAGTAGGACGTGAGCCAAATGTTTCCTTCCTTGTCAGTGCGAAATCCGCGCCCGTAGGGTGAGAAGGGTGCCATAACAAAATCCTCTCCTCTGATGACTCCGCGAACCGACAGATTGGGATGAATCACCTTGACCGTTTCCTCGGTTCCTTGACTCTCCCCTTTTTTGATGCGGTAACCAAGCCATTCTTGCTTGGCATAATCATCGGGCAAGGTTGCAAAATCATAAATGTAATTTGCGCTCCCCCAAATATCCCGATACATAAATGCGGGATAGGGCCAGCTTCCGTCTTCTTCTTTGACGATCCTGTCACTTGGCAGGCGTTGAGTTACAATGCGGGCGGGCTTCAGATCCGCCGTTTTGCAGGAAAGTCCCGTTACCAAGGGAAAATACAAGCGGTCACCGCTTGGGAGAAGATACCCCACCTCGCGTGTGAGTGCACGGTCGGTTCTTTCCCAAGTCATTCCTTTATCCTTTGAAATACACCAAACGTCTTTGTTTTTTCCAAATTCTGACCAGTTGTCGTCTGCCGCGTGCGTTTTGATCGCCAAGGTTCCGTCTGCACAGCTCAAAATTTCGGGAAATTGTATCTCGCCCCAATAGCTATCCTCATATGCAGGTCCTTGATAGACCACGCTTTCTTTGCTCACACTGATTTTCATATGCGTTCTCCCTTTGATGCATTGGCATCTTGTTGCATTTTGACGGTATGCTTTGCGATTTGTAATGAATTATTTTTGCAGCTTCTCTGTAAAGTCGCTCATCATTTCGCTGATCTTGATGTTTTGCGGGCAAACTGCCTCGCAGGCGCGGCAACCGATGCAAGCCGCAGGGCGCTTATCCTCGGGCAAGGAGCGGATGACCATGGGAGGAACAAATCCACCGCCCGAATAGTTGAATTCGTTATAGAGGTCGATGAGCATGGGAATATCCAGCTGCATGGGACAGTTGGTGGTGCAATAGCGACAAGCCGTGCAAGGCAGGGTGTGCTTCTCCATCATGGAACGCGCAACGCCAAGGATCGTATCCCATTCTTTTTCATTCAGCGGCTGCTCTGTTTCGTATGTAGCAATATTTTGGCAAAGCTGCTCAAAGTTCGACATACCCGAGAGCGTCATGCCAACGTCGGGGATGGTCTGCAAAAAGCGGAATGCCCACTCAACAACGCTCGCCTCGGGGCGTGCTTCTTTCAAGATCGCCTCGTACTGTTCCTCAAGCGAAACGAGCTTGCCGCCGCGCACGGGCTCCATAACCCAGATGGGCAGGTTGTATTCGCGGAGAAGATCTACCTTTGCTTTGGCGTTTTGCAGCTTCCAGTCAAGCCAGTTGAGCTGGATCTGGCAAAACTCCATGTGCTCGCCGTAAGCATCCAAAAAGCGGCGCATGGTGTCGAGCGTGCCGTGTGTGGAGACACCAAGGTGACGGATGCGGCCGTTCTTTTTTTGCTTGAGCAAATAGTCAAGGATGCCGTACTTGGGATCGAGATAGCCGTCTACGTTGTTCTCGCACAGGTTGTGGAACATATAAAAATCAAAATATTCCACACCGCATTTTTCGAGTTGCTTTTCAAAAATCTCTTCCACTCTTTCCATGTTCGCAGTGCTGAAGCCCGGGAACTTGGAGGCAAGATAAAAGCTCTCTCTCGGATAGTCGGCAAGGACCTTGCCCATCACAATTTCGGACTGTCCGTCATGGTATCCCCACGCGGTGTCGTAGTAGTTGATGCCCTTCTTCATTGCGTACGCAACCATTTCGCGCACGGCGTCAATATCGATCTTGCTCTGTTCGTTTTCACAAATGGGCAAACGCATGCACCCCATGCCAAGTGCGGAGAGCTGCTTATCTTGAAATTTTCTGTAAATCATATCCGTTTTTCCTTTCTGCGCGGCAAAATAGCGGTCTTTATTATCATTAGTATATCATATGATTAAAGAAATGTCAACTCGGCAAACGGATTTGTCGGGGATCGCCTCTTTTTGTTTTTGGTTTGCAATCGTGCCTTGAAAGCATGCAGTCACAAAATCGGGAAAATGCATTTTTGGACGATTAGACGCATTTGGTTAAAACAACTAATAATCAAAGAACATCCATTCCAAAATGCCCCCCAAAATCTGTGCAAAACAGAAAAAATGGTCGAACTTTGTTGACAACCTTATGCGAAAATGGTATAATGCAAACGCCAAAAAATCAGTTTTTTGAAAGTAGGAAAACATCTATGACCCTTCAAATTAAAGAAGTTGTTACTAAAAAAGACCTTTTGAGATGGATCAGATTCCCGAACGAATTATACCGCGGCAATGAAAACTTTGTCCCTTTTTTGGAAAGTGACGAGTTTGACACCTTTACCAAGGAGAAAAACCCCTCGTATGAGTTTTGTGAAACAAAGCTCTTTTTGGCAGAACGTGACGGCAAGGTGGTTGGCAGAATTGCAGGACTGATCAACCACGCCTACAACACCAAATGGGAAGAAAACGCCATTCGCTACACCCGTTTTGACTTTGTGGATGATTACGAGGTGTCGGAGCAGCTGTTCGCCAAGGTGCTGGAGTGGGGCCGCGAAAGAGGCTTTACCGAAATTATGGGCCCCATGGGATTTAACGATACCGACCACCAAGGCATGCTCGTTGACGGCTTTGACCAATTGAATATGTCGGTCACCTTTTACAATCACCCCTACTATATGGAGCATATGGAGCGCCTGGGTCTTACAAAATCGATCGACTGGATCGAATATAAGATCAAGTGCCCTGCCGAGGTGGACGAGCGCATTGAAAAGATCGCCAACCGTCTGTTGGAGCGTGGAAAATATACCGCCGTTACCTACACCGACAGAAAAAAGCTCTACAACGATGCTTTTGAGGCGTTTCAGGTGGTTGATGAAGCCGAGTCTGTTCTGTACGGCACCGTACCGCTGACTCCCGCCGTTATCAAGAACATGATCGACAACTACATCCCCTTGGTGCACCTTGATTACATCTGCTCGGTAAAGGATGCCGATGGCAAGATCGTCGCCTTTGGCGTTATGGTCCCCTCATTGGCAAAGGCGTTTAAAAAAGCCGACGGCAAAATGTTCCCCTTTGGCATCGTCCACATGCTCAAGGATCTGAAGTTCTACAATGACACCCTGGAGATGTACTTTGTGGCGGTTGACCCCAAGCACCAGATGTTTGGCGTTCCCGCGATCCTGATGAACGTATTGGTCAGAAAATGCATTGAAAACAAGGTACGGTACTGCGAAACCGGACCTATGCTGGAGACCAACAAAGCCGTGCACGGTATGTGGCGCTATTTTGAAAAAGAGCAGCACAAGCGCCGCCGCTGCTACACAAGAGCAATTTAAAAATGGAGAAAGACAATGAAAAAGGATAAAAAGCAGCTTTGGCAAGTAATTAAGTTTACTCTGTTTTCGGTCTCCGCAGGCATTATTCAGATCGGCTCCTTTGCCCTCCTTGAAATTTTCATCAAGGACTACTGGATCCCCTATCTGATCTCTCTCATTCTTTCCATTCTGTGGAACTTTACGCTCAACCGCCGCTACACCTTTCAGTCGGCGGCAAACGTTCCTGTTGCTATGGCAAAGGTGTTTGGATTTTATCTGGTATTCACACCGCTCTCCACTTGGCTCGGCAATCTGGCAGAGGGGAAAGGCGTCAACGATTTTGTAATCCTCATCATCACCATGCTTTCCAACTTTGTTCTGGAATTTTTGTTCTGCAAATTTGTGGTTTACCGCGGGCAGGAGAATACCATTCAAAAGAAAGAATCTTAAACACGAAAAAACGACCGCAAACGGCTTTTGTTTGCGGTCGTTTTTGTTTGCAACCGTCAAAAGGATTTCCGTGCGAAAAATTGGCAGACATACAAAGCGCAAAAGTAAGAAAAAATATCCTCATTACAATGGGGGTGAAATGATGCATTCTATTTGGAGCGAGACGGCAGAACGCCCGTCCTTCCCTTCACTATCGGGAACAAAAAGCACAGACGTATTGATTATTGGCGGTGGCATTGCGGGCATTTTATGCGCCCGTAGCCTCATGCGTGCAGGAATAAATTGCATTCTTGTTGAGGCTGACGAAATTTGCGGCGGCATTACGCAGGACACCACCGCAAAGATCACGCTCTCTCACGGCTTGTTGTATGACAAAATGCTACACCGCTTCGGAGAGGAGAAAGCAAGGCTTTATGCCAAGGCACAAAGGGATGCAATTGCAGAATATGCAACGCTTTGCCGCGGCATCGACTGTGATTTTGAAACAAAGGACTCTTTTGTGTATTCTCTTAACAGTCGCAAGAAAATCGAAAAAGAAGCAGCTGCTCTGCGGCAGATTGGTGTGGCGGCAGCGGTGTCGGATGCGTGTGAGCTCCCCTTCCCCGTTGCAGGTGCGGTGCGTGTGAGCGGTCAGGCGCAGTTTCACCCCTTGAAATTTTTGTATGCGATTGCAAAGGAGCTCCCCATTTACGAGCACACCAAGGTTGTCGACCTCATTCCGCACAAGGCAGTCACAAATCACGGCGTGATCACATTTTTAAAATTGATCGTGGCAACGCATTTCCCCATTTACAACAAGCACGGTGCTTATTTTCTCAAGCTCCATCAGCACCGCTCCTACGTTTTGGCGCTCAAGGGTGCCCCAAAAATAAGGGGCATGTACGTGGATGCGTGTGACACGGGAATGTCCTTTCGCACCTATGGGGATCTGCTCCTTTTGGGCGGTGGCGGACACCGCACGGGCAAGGGGGGCGGATGCTGGCAAGAGCTTGAGAAATTTGCAAGCGAGCACTATCCCCATGCAAAGGTCGTCGCCAAATGGGCAACGCAGGATTGCATGACACTGGACGGCATCCCCTATATCGGAGAGTATTCGGAGAGCACGCCCGACACCTTTGTTGCAACGGGATTTAACAAATGGGGCATGACGAATGCAATGGTGGCATCCCACATTTTGTGCGACCTTGTTCAAAAGAGAGGAAATCCTTTTGCCGATGTTTTTTCTCCCTCTCGAACAGTCTTGCGCCCGCAGCTTGCCGTCAATGCTTGGGAGTCGGCGGTTGGACTTCTCACCCCTACCGCTCCGCGCTGCCCCCATCTTGGCTGCGCCCTCAAATACAACCGCGCCGAGCACACATGGGATTGCCCCTGCCACGGCTCGCGCTTTACCGAGGACGGCGAATTGATCAACAACCCCGCAACCGATGATAAAAAATAAAAGTGCACCTATGGCACCTTGCAGAGCAAAGTGCCATAGGTGCTTAATCGTTCAACGATAACGAACACCGTTACCGTATCACGTTAAGATCATCCGATTTGCGTGATGACAAGATGCGCAGAAACGGGACGCGTTCCGCCTGCCAGAGGCGTAACGGTGAGGGCTGCTGCATTTCCTGCAGGATTTCGAACCGTCAGCACCGAGTTGACAGCAGTGGTGGTCACGATCGCCATTCCTACGATCTGCGACGTTCCCGTAGCGCGACCTACAACCGTATAAGCCAAGTCCTGACCGTTCAGCGTCAGGATCAGCTGCCCCGCCTCGGTAACGCCAACCTGGAACAAGACCTGATACGTGCCAACAGGTCCAAGATTGAAGGTCGATGCGCTCAAACGGCCAATGTTCGTGTTGGCGATCGGACCGTTTTGCGGAAAGCTTACGTCGGTACCGGGAGCAACCGTTGCCGCGTTATCGGGTGGCATCAGGGCGTAAAAGTCGGCATAGCTCAACACGCCACCGGGAATTCCCTGCGGTCCTTGTGCGCCGGGTTCCCCGGCAGGTCCTTGCGGACCGACAGGACCTTGTGGGCCGACAGGACCGGTTGCGCCCGTAAGACCTTGCGGTCCTTGCGGACCTGCATCACCCGCAGGACCTTGCGGACCTGTGGGGCCTTGCGGTCCAATAGGACCTGTCGCGCCGACGGGGCCTTGGGGGCCTGCAGGACCGATATCACCTGCAGGTCCTTGAGGTCCTACAGGACCTTGTAATCCCATAGGTCCAATGTCTCCGGCAGGACCTTGTGGGCCCATAGGACCCGTATCTCCTGCAACGCCCTGAGGGCCAACAGGTCCTTGAGGGCCGATGGGACCCGTAGCACCTGCAGGTCCTTGTGGGCCTGCAGGACCAACATCACCAACAGGTCCCTGAGGACCTATGGGGCCTTGTGCACCCGCAGGTCCACGCACGCCTGCAGGTCCCTGCAAGCCTCGAGGGCCAACCTCCCCCGCAGGGCCTTGCGGGCCGATAGGACCTTGTGGACCTGTGGGACCTTGTGGACCTGGCGGACAGACCGTGCACGGGTTTTTATCTTTATCGTCATCGCAGCAAGGATTCCAGCCTCCGCAACCAAAGGGGTTGGCACCGCCTTGAGAGCCATTGCTTGTATCACAGTTGTTGCATCGGTTGTTGCTGCCGCGCATGAACGAATTTTGTCTGCTCATAGAATTACCTCCTTTATAGATTTGGTGAAGCACCATTCCAGTATATGTCGCTTTTTGTCGACGGGATACCACAATCTATTAAAGAGCCATCAAAAAAGCCGAACGGCTCCCACGTGGG
>JAZNYU010000213.1:0-8571 GCA_045594605.1 Eubacteriales bacterium | reverse complement strand
TGCAGGGCTTCGGCTTGTTCTTACTCCGCCTTATAAGGCTTCATATTGACGGTCTCTTTTTGATAGAGAGGCTCGTATTTGTCTTGATAGTAGTTTTCGTGCTTGATAGTGGCATCACCGTCGGGCGCACAGGTGATGATGGTACAACCGCGATGATAGCCCTGCTCGTCGATGCCACTGTATGCGAGGTAGTCAATGCTGTAGCCGTAGGAAAGACGAATCCCCTTGTATTCCAGCACAAAGTTGTTCAGGTGGTCGTGACCGTAGAAGAGTGCCTTTGTACTTCCCTTTTCCAAAACTGTCTCAAACAGATCCACGTCGGTGCGGGAACAGTAAACGACCTCGTCGGTCTCGCCGTCAAAGCCTTCCACGTACTTGACATTTTCGGTATCCTTGCGATCATTGCCTACGTATTCGTCATATGCCGCCTTGACCTCGGTGAGCGGAATGTGCATAAACATCAGGCTCTTGGGGGCAAGCAGATCGGCATAGGCGGTCTTTTGCTCCTCGGAAAGCGTTGCAAAAACAGCAGCGTTGGCTGCCTTGTGCGCTTCAATCTTTGCCGCGTACCATGCGATTTGATCCTCTTTGACAAAGTCATAATCCCACTTGATGCCAAGGGGGTCCTTGTCGGTGTAGGCGTGGGTGTCGATCATATAAAAGCTCTCGGTGATGAGTCCTGCCGAGTTTTTGACGTTGATAACGTGATTGCCCTCACCCGAAAGGTCGCCATCGGGGATAAAGAGGCAATGCTTGAGCGCCTCGTTTGCATACATTTCGCTTACCGTTGCGCGACCGTAGTAGTTGTAAGCCTCGGAATCATGGTTGCCGAAATTGACCGTCCAGGAAACGCCAAGACGCTCCATCAGGCGAATAAACAGGCGGTGTGCCAAGGCATTGTTGATGGTGCCGCTGATGTAAGGAACAGCAAAGGAAATGTCACCCGTAACAATAACGAGGTCGGGCTTTTCCTCGGTGATCATAGCCGCTACTGCATTGATCGCCTTTTTGTCCTCGTCAACCGAAAGGAAGCCACCGCCGATATGCACGTCTGTCAGCTGCATGACGCGGAATTCACGGTCGGTGGTAAAATAATACTCACCGTCCACAAGAATGGGCTTGAGGGGGTCTTCTACCTCAACTGCCGCAAAGGTGTCGATGTAGGCGTTCATTCTTTGCGCGAGAATTTGATTGATGGCGGTGCAAATGCCAAAAATAACTGCCAATACCAGCAGAATACTGCCGATGATCTTGATTGCTTTTTTCATATTCGGTCTCCTCCTGAACATATTGAATGCGGGGGTCTGTTTTCAGTATACCACAAATGGATGGTTTTGTCAATAAACAAAAATAGACCGCCTGCCAAAAGCAGGCGGTCGTTGTGTTTTTATTGACCTGTTACGTTATAAAAGTTGACGTACCAGATAACCGTAAAGACGATGCTGATTGCCAGAAAAACCAGACCTACCACAAGAGCGCAATGGTCGCTCTCTTGCTTTCTTGCCTTTTTTTCAGCCAGCACGCGCTCGCGGTACTTACCGTAAAACTCGTGGTTTCTTCTACCCATCGGGATGAAGATCTGCGCTACGCTGCGCAGCACGAAGCCAATACCGATCAGAGCTCCTTCGCCGCTGATAAACATCATTCCGGCAAACGACAACAGAAGAATGCCCGAAACAAAGAACCCGTCGGATAAGATCTGGATGTTGACACCTACGTTATCGGTGAAAAATCCTCTGATCCAAAACACGAGGACTGTGATCAAAGAAGCAACACCAAAGCAAATACCATATTTGATTAATAATGATTTCTTTTCCTGTTGCACTGTGTTCAAACCTCTCGTTTCGTTATTTTACCATTTCGCGGTATTTTACTTCTTCTTCGTCGTTGCAGTATACAAAGTGACCGGGAGTGATCTCACGGAAAGAAGGTTGGTTTACCGAATAATCGTGCTCTGCGAGCGGATTATAGGTTACACGAACACGTTGCTTTTCGTATACCGGGTCGGGCAACGGAATTGCCGACAGCAAAGACTTTGTATAGGGGTGCAGGGGGTTTTTGAAGAGCTCATCCGAGTCGGCAAGCTCTACCATCTTACCAAAGTACATAACGCCGATTCTATCGGAGAAGTATTTTACAACCGACAGGTCGTGCGCGATGAACATGATGGTCAATCCCAAGCGGTCACGCAGGTCGTTGAGCAGGTTGATAACCTGTGCCTGAATGGATACGTCCAAAGCAGAGATAGGCTCGTCTGCAATGATCATTTCGGGTTGCATAATGACCGCACGTGCGATACCGATACGCTGACGTTGACCACCGGAGAACTCGTGGGGGTAACGGTCTGCGTGCTCGCGAACAAGTCCTACCATCTCCAAGATCTCATAGACCTTTTCGTTGATGTATTGCTTGTCGGTGATACCGTTGATGATTAAGCCCTCGGCAATAATGTCGCGAACCGTCATACGGGGGTCAAGAGATGCGATAGGATCCTGGAAGATCATTTGGTTCTGTGTGATCAGCTTGCTCTTTTTGGCAACCTTGCATCTGTTTTTGAGATCCTTCTTCAATGCCTTACGCTCTTCGCCTCTTGCATTTCTGATCTTCTCTTCATATTGAGCCTTCAGTTCCTGAACTCTTTCTGTTGCGTGTTGCTTATCAACTGCCTTGTTATCGCTGTTGGCTTCACGGAGCAGTGCTCTGTTCTTGTCAACAATTTGACCAAGCTCATTGTTGATCTTTTCGATTTCTGCTTGAATTTCGGCTTTTCTTGCTTCATCCGCAGGCTTTTCAGCGCGTAGAGCTTTGATCTTTTTAGCGGCTTCGTTGCGAGCATTTTTGATAGCATCCTTATAAGAACGCGTACCTGCGCTCACTCTTTGACCCTTAAAGTATACGTTACCGGAAGTAATATTATACAGTTTAATGATCGAACGTCCCGTTGTGGTCTTACCGCAACCGGACTCGCCTACCAGACCAAAAGCTTCGCCTCTTCTGATTTCAAAGCTGACATCGTCAACTGCCTTGAGATCCTTACGTCCCAGGCGGAAATACTGACAGAGATGGTCAACCTTTAACAATACTTCATTATTATTCTGCATGTTGGCCTCCTCTTTCTTGCATACGCTTGATACGTTCGGTGATGATTTTGGGCATTTCTACCTTGGGAGCATTGGGGTGGAGCAACCACGTTGCCGCATAGTGTGTGGGAGATACCTGATACATAGGCGGCTGCATCTCAAAGTCGATTTCCATTGCGTACTTATTTCTTTCTGCAAACGCGTCACCAACAGGGGGATAGATCATGTTGGGAGGCGTGCCGGGGATAGCATCCAACTTTTCGTTGGTATCCAGGTCGGGCATAGAAGAAAGCAATGCCCAAGTGTAGGGATGCTGAGGATTGTAGAATACTTCTTCTGCAGTACCGTATTCTACAATTTTACCTGCATACATAACAGCAATTCTGTCCGCCATGTTTGCAACAACACCAAGGTCGTGCGTAATGAAGATAATGGAAAGATTACGTTCCTTCTTCAAGCGGTTGATCAATTCAAGAATTTGTGCCTGAATGGTTACGTCAAGCGCTGTGGTAGGCTCGTCGCAAATCAGGATGTCGGGGTTTGCAGAAAGCGCGATTGCAATAACAATACGCTGACGCATACCGCCGGAGAACTCGAAGGGGTACTGTCTGAAACGAATTCTCGCCTCGGGAATACCAACCTCTTCCATCAACTTAATAGCCTTTTCTTTTGCAATACGGGGTGTCAGAGTATAAACAACCTGTGATGCCTTTTCCTTGAGGTAGTCGATGATCTCTACGCAGCGCTTATCCAGATCAACGCTTGCTGCAGCATTCACGTCCTCTTGGAACCTATCCTTTACACGGTTCAAAACGGTAACAATGGTTGCAATTTGTGCCTCGGGCTCGATAACGGACTTCGGAATAACCTTCCATTCTACCTTCTTGCCTCTTGCAAGCAGTGCTTCTCTCTTTTTGGTTTGACGTGCAAAGCGTGCTTCTTCCTTGGGATTGTTCTTGCGGTAGAAGAAGTACTTGTCTACTTCTCTCTCCAAAGCATCGCCAAAGGTGTAAGCTACGTTATCCTTGATCACTGCCAAAGGATCGATTGCGGCAAGAACCGTCTTGTTGATGTTCTTGCAAGCTTCCTTTGCTTCCTTGGGGGTAATATTCCCTGCTTGGAAATAACGGATCGTTTCATTCAAGCTATCAATCGCCAGCTTTTTGTTTGCGATAGATTTGTTGAAGGAATACTGAACTGCAACCTTTTCCATTTCGATAAAAGAGAGCATAAAGTCCTCTTGCAGGAACTTCAGCGCCAGATCGTTTGCCTTTTCGGCAGGCATGGTGCTCAGGTCAGCAGCGGGATGCTTGTAAACGTAGTAACCGATGCGGAAGAGGTTATATTGGGGCTGTGCAAGCATTTCTTCAACCGTTGCACGGATCTTGCTGAGCAGATCAACGGTTTCGGCAGATGCTTCCTTTCGGGTAACACCCATTGTGATAACCTTCTTTGCAGACTCAAAGACAGATACCTTTGCTCTCTCGGCGCGCTTAACGCCTACAAGTCCGGAACGGTATGCCTTCAAGGTTTCCATATACTGACCTACAAGATATTTATCGTCAATATCCTTGAGCTTGCGCTCTACCAAGTTCAGTGTAGCAACAACGTCGATCTTTTGCTTCTTTTCTGCAAGGAAAACGAACTCCTCGATGGTTGCCAGCAGCTCTTCAGCCGCGGTGCGCGCATCGTTGTAGCTATTTTGCAGCTTGTTTGCACAAACGTTGAAGCTATCAAAGGTTTTGATATACTTTTCGATCTCGTGAATCGGAGCTTTGCCGCCGTTCTTTTCGGCAAGCGCTTCCTTCATTGTGTCAGACAGGATAGCCAGCTTCTTGTTAAAGGTTACGCGGCCTTCCTTACGGTTAGCCTTGTTCTTGAGAAGCATAGCCTCGGTGATCTGTCTACCGATACGCATGATGGGGTTCAGGGACGACAGCGGGTCTTGGAAGATCATTGCGATCTTGTCACCGCGGAGCTTGTGCATTTCCTCTTCGGGAATACGCATCAGATCCTGACCGTCATACAGAATTTCGCCACCCTCATGAATAGAGTTGACTGCGGAAATACCCATAATGGCCTTGGAGGTAACCGACTTACCGGAGCCGGACTCACCTACGATTGCCAACGTTTCACCCTTGTAAAGGTCAAACGAAATGTCACGTACTGCTTGTACCTTACCTGCATCTGTACGGAAGGAAATTTTTAAGTTATTAACAGATAATTTAATTTGCTTATTCATACCTTAATCCTCCGAACCTCTGAGTGACGGGTTGAACGCATCGCGCAAGCCGTTACCAAACAAGTTAAAGCTGAGCATTAACAGAACCAGGAATGCGCAGGGGAAGAATGCGATATAGGGGGCAGTCATAAGGTTCTTCTGTCCCGCAGAAATCAACGTACCAACACTGGTGATATTACCGTATTCCAGGTTAACAATACCCAGGTAGGAAAGGTTGGTTTCTGTATAGATCATCGACGGAATAACCAGAGCACAACGGGTTACAAGAGTACCGATGCCGTTGGGGAAAATATGTTTGAACATAATTCTCATGTCGCTGGCACCAAGCGTTCTCGCTGCCAAAACGTATTCTTGGTTTTTAAAACGATAGAACTGCATACGGGTAGTTCCTGCCATACCGATCCATCCTGTAATAAAGAAGGAAATAAAGAGAACCAATACGTGGCTGGAGGAGCCCATATGATATTTGAGTAGCGTGATAACGATCATGGAAGGAACGGAACCCAAAATTTCAACGAATCTTTCCATTGCAAGGTCGATCTTGCCGCCAAAGTAACCGGAAATGGAACCCCAGATAGCACCAACGACCAGGTTTACAACAGCTACTACAATTGCAAAAACGAAGGAGAATCTTGCACCGTTTGCAAGGCATGCAAAGATATCTTTGCCCTCGGAGGTGGTACCGAAGAGGAAGTAAGGATCGCTGATACCATCCTTCAGCACTTGGCTGTGCAGGTAGGTGTAGTACTCATAGTACTCAGCTCTTACCTCGATCATACCGCCGGCTACTTTTCTACCGTAAACGTAGTAGAATCGCTTGGTATCCTCGGTAATGTCTTCTGCGCTTTCAATAATGTTGCCATTCTGGTCAACACCGTATTCACCTTCAATACGCAGGGAGTTGTATTCAGCTGCCAAGCCGGACTTCTTGCCTGCTTCCAGCGTCCAGTAGTTGGGGGTAATATTTCCATTCTCATCCAAAACGATTACGGTCTTGCCCTTTTCTACTTTTGTCTTATAGTAAATATCGGCGTTGTCTTTATCTTGCGGTGCAACGGTATCAACTTCATTCTTCTTGATGTTATTACCGTCTCTCCACTTGATTTCGACAGTAGGATAAATAACCTGTCTGCCGGTTTCGTTTTGATATCTTTGAATATCTTCAAATTCTGCTTTGGTGATCAGTCTGTAGCTACCAAAGCCTACACCGTAGTAGGTGTCGTAACGGTAAGTGAATACGGTGCCGTCTGCACTCGTTTCCCAAGTGTTATTCTTGATAACCTCTTTGTTAATTTCAAGACCGAGAGCATAGTCTCTCATAACACCCGCATAACCGGTTTCTTTTACTCTGCAGCCATCCCAAAAGTTGGTTGTTTCTGCAAACAAATTGTTCTTGGGGCGAGCAGAACCATAAATCGGGTCAACGTATGCAGGGGTATAAGGTGTGCAGAAAGGAGCAATAACGGCAAACAATACCAAAATTGCAATTACAACGGCTGCTACTACAGCGCCCTTATTTTTGCAAAAGC
The DNA here is from genome assembly GCA_045594605.1 of Eubacteriales bacterium. Lineage (GTDB taxonomy): Bacteria > Bacillota > Clostridia > Oscillospirales > CAG-272 > UMGS1865. The sequence continues at coordinate 1,720 of JAZNYU010000213.1, read as the reverse complement.
GCTTAAACGCACCTTGGAAATAGCTTACGGGTTTGGTTTCAAACTTGCTATCGTGTTGAAGGTCAACGCGTTTTGCAAACTGAAACTTCTCAACGGGGATGTTATCGTATTTATTCATTGTTGTCATAATTACTTCGCCCCCATTCTGATTCTCGGATCAATAAATCCGTAACTGATATCGATAACGATACCTGCTGCCAGACCGATTAAGGTATAGAAAGCGGAAAGCAGCATAAAGAAATCGTAATCTTGGAAAGTGATCGCATTCAGATACAGTCCGCCAACACCACGAATGGAGAACATATTCTCAATGATCATCGAACCGGAAAGAACTCCGATAAATTCACTCAAAATCGAGGGGAAAATAACGACCATCGAGTTACGCATTGCATGGCGATAAACGGCCTGACTCTTTGTCAAGCCCTTGGTTCTTGCCAACAGCATGAATTCGCCGGTGAGAACCTCGGAGAGCTCGGCGCGGGTATAACGCGCATAACCTGCGATAGAACCCAGGCAAAGAGCAAATACTGCGGGGAGCATAGAGTGGAACATTTCCCACGTGAAATAATCCTCGCCCAGCTTAACCGTCAGTGGGAACCATTGCAGCTTGAAGCACAGGAAATACTGAATCATCAAGCCCAAAACAATGGAAGGAACCGAGATGAGCAAAATAATAAATACGTTGATAACCTGGTCCTGCCACTTATTCTTTTTGAGCGCGGCAAAAATACCCAAACCGAGACCGATCGGAACACCGATAAGGGTTGAATAAATGTTGATCAAAATGGTAGGCGGGAGCTTTCTGACGAATACGTCCCAAACGGGCTTACCAATATATTCGCCATAGGTGGTCGCTACACCAAAATCCCACTGGGTGACGATCTTTTTGATATACGTACCAAGCTGAATCATAATCGGTACACGGTCATAAGTGTAAACCTGATTACTATGCTCTTGAATATTGGTGATCCATCCTCTGCCTTCCAGTTGCAATAAAGCAATATATTTACTTTGACCGGGGGCAACGTTGACGTGAATCGGCAACAGCTTAATGAGCACGAAGCACATCAAAATAATGATGGTGAACGTGAACAGCATCAAGCCAAGACGCTTCATCACATATTTAAACATATACATAGGTTTTTCTCCTCTGTTGTTGTTATTTTCTAAGCCACAATCAAGCCGTCACAAACCTTTCCGTCACAACGGTGTTAGGGCGTTTGTGATGGCGTTTGCGCACAAAAGACTGCGCATTTTCGAACAAATCGACGTAATGTTATTTAAATAGTGGGGCGCGTAAAATGCAAAGTCAGCGGTGAGCGAAAAATTCGCTCACCGCCTAAATTAGGGTTTAGTAAATCTTAGTAAGCTTGTTTCTAAAAATTACTCGGTCTTCTTGTACTCGGAAGCGAGGTCGCCGTTGTTAGCTGCAACGAACTCATCCCACTCAGCATCGGTGAAGTTTACAACCATGTATCTGATGCCACCGTGACCCATGAAGGTGTTTTGGTAATCATCAAAGTTGGAGAACTTAGCACCAAGGAGAGAACCGGAGTAGTCACCGATCAGCATGATGGAACGGCTTTCCTTAATAACGAGCTCTTCGAGAGCTGCAAGAACGGTAAGTCTTGCCTCGGAAGGAGCGTAACCAGCATCCCAGTTGTATTGCTTGGGTTGCTCGTTAACTGCTGCAAGACCGTTGATGCAGAAGTACCAGTTT
>JAZNYU010000212.1:0-4966 GCA_045594605.1 Eubacteriales bacterium | reverse complement strand
CCCGAGCAAACTACGCCCCCGGAGGAGAATGTCACTCCCCCCGCGGCAACAATGAAGCTGACGCACGTCACTATTTCGGCAGGAGATTCCCCCGCAGAGCAGACGGCGCTTACTGAACTCACCAAATATCTTGAGGCGCGCTCCATTACGGTAGCCGAGGGCGGATTTGCCATTGACCTTTACATCGACGTCACGCTTGAGGAAGAAGCCTATTGTGTGGAAGCCAAGCTCGACGGCAAGAACGCCGGAATGGATATTCGCGGCGGCAGCGGTCGCGGCGTTCTCTATGGCATTTACGGTTTTCTTGAAGAGTACGCGGGGCTTCGCGCCTTTACCCCCACCCTTGAGGTCTATCCCGAAGAGGGGGACATCATCATTGAAGAAGGCACCATGATCGAATACCACCCCGTATTTGAAATGCGTGTAAACGACTGGTACCGCTGGTGCGCAGGCTCCGACACCTACTACTGGTGTGTAAAAAACGGCGTCAACATGATTGACGGCTGGTGGGAACCTTGGGATAAGGATACCGGTGCCCTGGGCGGTGCATGGGATTACGGCGGACTGTTTGTGCACACCATTGGCGGCTTGACCGAAACCGGTGGCGGCACGTCGAAAAACCCTTGTCTCTCTTTGGATTCCCCCGAAGGGAAGGAGAACCTTGCCAAGGCAATTAAAAACGTAAGAGCACGTTTGGAGTCGAGACCGAGCACCACGATCTTCTCGGTTTCGCAAAATGACACCGACGCGCGTTGCCTTTGTGATTTCTGCAAAATCGTCGACAAGGAAGAGGGAAGTCCTGCGGGCACACTCCTCCGCTTTGTCAATGCGATCGCCGAGAACATTGCCGAGGATTACCCCAACGTCGTTGTAGATACCCTGGCTTACGACTACACCCAAACCGCTCCCAAGATCACCGTTCCGCGTGAGAACGTTTGCATCCGTCTTTGCACCTTCCACTGTCACTTTACCCATCCTCTGACCGATCCCAACTGTGAGGCAAACGCAAAGTTCTGCCACGACCTTGAGGAATGGAGCAAGATCTGCGACAACATTCACATCTGGGATTACACCACCAACTTTGCATACTACATTCCCACCTACGCAAACCTGCACGTCCTGCAAGCAAACATGCAATATTTTGCAGAGCACAACGCAAGGGGCATGTTCCCGCAGGGCAACCGAAACGGCCCCTCGGGTGAGTTCGGTGAGCTTCGTGCATACCTGCTCTCCAAGCTGATGATGGACCCCTACATGGGCGAGGAAAAATACTACGCCCTGATGGACGAGTTCCTCGAGGCTTACTACGGTGACGGTTGGGCTTACATCCGCATGTACATCGACAAGACCTCCGAGATGTACACGGACGGTTGCGGCAACATGTATATGCATCCCTTTAACAGACTCCCCGCCGAGGCGTTTATCGAAAAGCAGCAAGCATTTACCGAGCTGTGGCAAAAGGCTGAGGCTATGGCAGATGCGGATCACGTAGAAAACGTGCGCAGATCCAGCCTGCAATGGCGTTGGTTCTTGGCAAGACTTGACAAGAGCCTGCAAGAAGCTTTTGTGCAAGAAGTGGCAGACCGTGGCGTTTGGTGGAGCGAGGGCAACCAGCACAACTCCAGATGGTGACCGATACCAATATAGCAATTTTGATGTGAAAGAAAGGAATTTTTGATATGCGTATGACAAAAAGAATATTCGCGCTCCTTTTGACGGTTGCTCTCCTGGTATCTGTCCTCCCCTCTTGCAATAAGCCAAAGGAGCCTGACGCTACAAGCGGCACGACCGCACCCGAGGGCGCGGCAACCACGCCTGTAGAATCCACCACTCCCGAAAACGTTCTTCCCCCCGAGCCCCCCACGACTCCCCCGCAAAAGATCACAAGCGTCCACATCACCTGTGGCAAGAGCGCAATTGAAAACTTTGCGGCTGCCGAGCTGAAGTGGTACTTTGCAAAAAAGAACGTCACCCTCTCCCCCGACGGCTTTGGTATTGAATTGAAGATCGACGCCGACGTTGCCAAAAAGGACGGCTACAAAATCACCGCCGACGAGGAAGGTCTTGTGCTGGTAGCAGGTAACGAGAGAGGCCTTGCATACGGTCTTTACGCGTTCTTGGAGAACTATCTCGGCGTACACGTTTACTCCCCCGACACCGTTGCCATTGACGATGGCGACGTGATGATCGGCGGCGGTGTGCTTGCCGTATACGAGCCTGCGTTTGAGATCGTTCGCAACCCTTGGTATCCCATTGAAAGCCTTGCCGAAAAGGACGGCGGTAACACGCATGATCTCGGCTCGATCAAAACGCTCTCCCTCAACGCCATCGTTGGCAGTGGCAACATTCAGCCCTGCCTCTCCGACCCCGAAAATCTTACCAAGGCGATCACCGTTGTTGAAAACTATCTGCGCGCGGTCAAAAACGTTGGCACGCTGAGCTTTGCCCCCGCAACCGAGTATGACCTTTATTGCGAGTGCGACGCCTGCGCCGCGATCATTGCCGAGGAAGGAAGCCCCGCGGGTCTTTACGTTCGCTTTTTGAACCAACTGACCGAGGCTGTATCTGCCAATTACCCCACTCTCAAATATGAGCTCGTTGTGCGTGCGTACCTCAAGGTCGCGCCCACGCTGACAAAGCTGACGGACAGAGTTGCCGTTCGCTTTGATATGAGCAAGGCTCACATTTCGCACCCCATCACCGATAAAGACTGCCCCGATTCGGTGGCACTTGCTGACAGTATGAGATCCTGGGGAGAAGCAGGCGCGAACATTCACGTCACCTACGGTCTGACCGCCACCAAGGATTTCATCCCCGTATTTGCAAATCTCGGCTCTCTGCGTGAGAACTTCCGCTTCTTTGCCGAGTGCGGCGTGGATAGCATCGTTTGCGACGGCAACATCGTTTGCCCCACGGGTGAGTTTGGCGAATTGCGCGTTTATCTCGTATCCCAACTGCTACAAAATCCGATGATGAGCGAAGAAGAATACTACGGATATATGGATGCCTTCCTGAAAGCCTACTACGGCGAGGGTTGGATGCACGTTCGTGAGTTTATCGACCTGATCATAGAGCTTGCAGCCGACGGTCACCAAACCGCTGACGGCTCTCCCTTTGATGCCATTACCAAAGAGGAATACGAGGAGCACGTAGCGGCGTTTGATGAGCTGTGGAACAGTGCCGAGGCTCTTGCGGGCGACAGAATCGATTTTGTAAAGCGCGCTCGCTTCCAATGGCGCTACATCAAGCTTTGCCTCAATCCCAACGCAGAGGACGCGCAGGCACTCATCACAGATGCCGCAAGCAACCCCCGTGTTGGCTGGCGCCCCGCACAATGGAACGTTGACGTTGAAGGCTCCGACCTCAACCTCGCTCCCACCGAGTGGGCTTACAAATCGTAATACCCCTTTCCCCTTCCGCAAGCGGCATTTTGCCGCTTGCGTTTTTTGTTTTTCTCTTTTGTAAACAAATCAAGAACACTATTGCATTTTTTTGTATTTTTTGGTATGATATAGAGTGAGAGAATATATTTATATTCTCCTTTATCCTTGACACGAACAAAAAAAGGAGAAAAAAGATGAAAAAGCTGTTGACCCTGCTGCTTGTTGCAGCAATTCTGTTGCCCTGTGTTCTCGGCGGTTGTAAAAAGCCCGAGGAGCCCGCGGTAACGACTCCTACGGATACGACCACCAAGGACAATCCTATTATTGTGGATCCCCCCACAGTGCCCACCATGACCTTGACCTCTGTTAAGGTGAGCACCACCGGCGAGGAGGACTCCGAGGCGTATGCCGCCGCCGAGCTGATGGCTTACCTTGCCAAAAAGGGCGTTGCACTGGCAGAGGACGGCTTCTCCATCTCTTTGAGCATAGATCCCACACTCGGTCTGGATGCTTTCAAAATCGAAGCAGACATTGCTGCAGGCAGCATGACCTTTGTGGGCGGTAACGGCCGCGGTATTATTTACGCGGTTTACAGATTCCTTGAGGAGTACGCGGGCTTCCGCTATCTTGCTCCCGACCTGGAAACACAAACCGATGATCCCGTCATCATTCCCGACGGTGTGCTGATGGACTATGCACCCGTTATGTCTTCCGCTCGCCGTTTGACCTGGTATTACACCGGTAGAGATGCAGAATGGTGCGTAAAGAATGGCATTAGCGGTTGTGATACCACTCTTGATGCAATGCACGGCGGCCCCAGCCTGAACTACGGCAGTATGTTCGTTCACACCATCGGTCCCCTTTACGAGACCACCTATCCTTACCCCACCTACACAAGCAACCCCTGCCTGACCGACCCCGAGATTCTGGCGACCGTTATTAAGAATGTGCGCAAGGAGCTTGAAAAGAACCCTGCTATGAACATCATTTCGGTTTCTCAGACCGACGTTGAGTCCTGGTGTCTCTGCCCCAACTGTGCAAGGATCGCCGAGGAAGAGGGTAGCTATGCAGGCGTTTGGGTGCGCTTTGTAAACACGATTGCCGAGGACATTGCAGAGGACTATCCCAACGTCATTGTGGATACACTCGCATACAAGCACACGCAAACACCGCCAAAGATCACAAAGCCCCGCGAGAACGTTTGTATTCGTTTGTGCTCCATTGAGTGCTGCTTTACGCACGCACTGGATGATCCCAACTGCCCCGACAACAAAAAGTTCCACGATGACCTTGTGGGCTGGGGCAAGATCTGTGATAACATTCACGTCTGGGATTACACCACCAACTTCCGCCATTACATCTCCACCTTTGCAAATCTTGGCGTGCTCCGTCAGAATATGCGCTTTTATGCCGAGAACAACGTAACCGCAATGTTCCCGCAGGGCAACAGCCAAGGTTGGTCTGGTGAGTTTGGTGAGCTTCGTTCCTACCTGTTGGCACAGCTGATGTGGAACCCCTACATGAGTGAGGAAGAATACTACAGCTATATGGATGATTTCCTCAAGGCTTACTACGGTGCCGGC
>JAZNYU010000211.1:0-2316 GCA_045594605.1 Eubacteriales bacterium | reverse complement strand
GAAGATGGAAAAATCGTTGAATGTGTCAGCGATCCCGCCGTGTGGGAGCTGATGTATTTCGGTCATGCTTGCGCCGACGAAGAATACCGCGCCAAAAACAATGACGCATAACAAAAAACGCACGCCCAACCAAAGCGGGTGGGCGTGCATCCTTTTTATTTCTTGTTTTTCTCTTTTGATCTCTTGTCGTTGATGATCTGCATATGCTCGGCAGTCACAAGCGTAACGCCGTTTTCCTTTGCCCAGGCAACGCAACCCTTGAGAACAACAGAAAGGAATACGCGCGGCACACCGAGAATGGTCATCAAAGCCTCGTCGGTGAATTTTACGGTATCGTCAGCGCGGTCAGCCGCATAGCGAACAGACTCGAGAGATGCCTGACGAACCTGCAAAAGCTCGGCTCTCATGCGTGTCTTGCGGTGGAACCAGAAGTTCTTGCTATCTCTGTAACCGTAGTCAACGGGCAGAGCGGGGAAGTCCTTTGCCTTGACGCCGTTGATGATGGCATCGCTGTACTTTTTCTTCATTAAGATCTTGTCGATCTTGAGAATAAAGTGCGCGCCAAACTTGGATGTAATGCCGTTAAAATCGTGATAAGGACCCTCGTAGCCGTTCAGCTCACCGGGCATATCCTTGTCAGCACCGTCCAGCTCGCGAACCCACGTGCACTCAATGACCTCGATTGCATCGGTCATGACCATGGGGCGAACCTCACCGGTCTCTTCTTCTACCAAGCTCTTCTCCAAGCGGAATTTGCACTTGGGCATCTTTTCAGAGGGCTTGTCGCCGGGCCAAGAGAGCTTAACCGCCTCTTTAAAGGTCTTGGGGTTATCGTCAATAAAGTTGATGGCGCATTTGCCGGTGCGCAAAATGTTTTGCGCGGTGTTGGAGGAGTTGCGGCAAGAGAGGAGCATTGCATAGTAGTCCTTGCCTGCCACGTAGTAGGGTTGAATCAGCGAGTAGGGCCCCAAGTTGGTGGTGCCGTCCTCGCACAGCGTACTGATCACGACCGTGGGCATGGGGAAGAACAGGGATGTTTGATAAAAATTATCCACAATGCGTAAATTTTCAAAACTGCTCATATTTAAAAGTCTCCTTTGTGGTGTTTTTATATTCCTATTATACTCCTGAATGGGGAAATTGTCAAGGCTTTAACAAAAATATATCAATCCTCTTTCAGCCCGATGATGTCCCTCTCGGGGACGTTGTAGATCAGGGCAGGGCACTGACCGCCAACCTGCATGGTGTAGGACACCGCCCCCGACTTATCGACCTCGGCGTCATAGATCCACGCAAAGCGCATCTCACCGCGGTGATAAAAGTTAACAAAATCCTTCACCTTGTATTTTGCCGCCGCAGGATATTTCTTTTTAAAGAAGAACATAGCACTTACCTCACACAGAAAAGTTTTCTACCATTATTATAACATAAAGAGCAGGGAATTGCAAGGGTGATAAAACAGAAAAGGGATACAATGCGTATCCCTTTTCTGTTGGTGCGGGTAAGAGGACTTGAACAGCTCCACAAACGCCGCGCATCGTGCAGCAATCTTTTTCAGTTATAGCCTTGCGGCGTTCCGGGCGTTTTGCAAGCAAAACGCGCGTGGAGACCCGTAAGCTTTTATCAACACGAAAAAAGAAAAGCCCAAACCTTCGGTTTGAGCTTCTCTTTTTTGGTGCGGGTAAGAGGACTTGAACCTCCACGAAGTTGCCCCCACTAGAACCTGAATCTAGCGCGTCTGCCAATTCCGCCATACCCGCGAATATTTCATCGTCTCTTGACGACCTCTATATTATACACGATGAAGATTATTTTGTCAAGACCTTTTGCCAAACTTTTTTAGAAAAAATTTTCATTTTTTTTGAAAAAAGACTTGACATTTCAAAAAAATCGTGTATAATATAGTATGTTGCGTGCAAGACGCACACGCGGGAGTGGCGGAACTGGCAGACGCGCACGTTTGAGGGGCGTGTGGTTCACACCGTACGGGTTCAAGTCCCGTTTCCCGCACCAAAAAAGCAGGTAGGCTTTCAGCCTACCTCCTTTTTTGCTACGGAAATGGGCAGGCAGAACCCTACTGCCACTTGTGGCGGTACGGGCGCGTTTGCTTGCAAAGGCGCTATCGAGCAAAGCGAGATATGTTCAACTGTCCCGTTTCCCGCACCAAAAAAAGACTGTAATTTTGATACAAAATTACAGTCTTTTTTAACTAAATCCGCCTTCGTCGGAAAAAATCCACTTCGTGGATGAAATCGCTGCGCGATGAAATCTGCCTTGAGGCAGGTTAGGATGGCGGATTTAATTTCATCTGAAGCC